>CAZULI010000076.1:0-7331 GCA_964621095.1 uncultured Acidimicrobiaceae bacterium
CACCAACGACTACCCACCCAAACCGGGTGGGATCCAGATGTATCTCCAAAGCCTTGTTGCCGCCTACCCCGACGAGGTCCACGTGGTTGTGCCCGCCGACACCCGTGCCGCAGCCGATGAAGTGGGGGTCACCCGTGGACACAAGGCGTGGATGGTTCCGACCAAACGGACCCGTCTCCTGGTGTCCGATGCGGTGCGCTCATTCAAGCCAGACGTCGTCTTGTTCGGTGCTCCGCACCCCCTCACCCCGATCGGACCGGAGATCCGCGGGGAGTTTGGTATCCCCTTCGGCGTCCTGAATTACGGTGCTGAGGTCACCATCCCAGGGGCGATCCCGGGTGTCCAACAATGGCTTGGGAGGGCGCTTGCGGCTGCAGACGTGAACTTTGCCATCAGCAGGTTCACGGCGGCGCACGTGGAACGGCTCACCGGACAGCCAGCCGTCTACATTCGCGCAGGGGTGGACACGGAGACGTTCGTGCCTCCCATACGGCGACCGACGAACCCGAAACCGATCGTTGGCTGTGTGTCACGTTTCGTACCGCGCAAGGGCCAGGAACGCGTCCTTGAAGCAGTCTCGTTGCTCGACCGTGACGTCCAGGTGCTGTTTGTCGGCAAGGGCCGGACCGAGGCGCGGATCCGCAGGAAGGCGGAACGGCTTGGTGTGGATGCCCGCTTCGAGATCGACGTCCCCTGGACCGAGCTTGCCGGCCTCTATCAGGAGATGGATGTCTTCGTGATGCCATGCAGGTCACGGTGGGGTGGGCTTGAAGCCGAAGGGCTCGGTCTTGTCTTTCTGGAAGCCTCGGCGTGTGGTGTCCCCGTGATTGCAGGGGATTCAGGGGGAGCCCCCGAAACCGTGATTCCCGGTGAGACCGGGTACATCGCAACTGACCCCACGAAGATCGCCGAGCACCTCTCCGGGCTGCTCGCGGACCCGGCCATGGCCCACGAGATGGGGGCCGCGGGACGGACCCATGTCGAGGCAGAGTTCACCTGGTCCCGGGTGGTTGACCGGCTTTGCGAAGGGTTTGCACCATACTTGCGCTAGGTTCCGCTCGGCGTGTCCTTCTTGACACGTTCGTTTGTGTGCCGTGATTCTGGACGACCAAGACGTGATCGGAAGCACCTTGTCCAAGAAACTTGTGATTGTTGAGTCGCCAGCAAAGGCCAAGATGATCGCGCAGTACCTCGGCGACGGGTTCATCGTCGAGTCCTCGGTTGGACACATCCGCGACATCCCTGCCCGCAAGAAGGACCTCCCCGAGGCACGACAGGCCGAGTGGGCCAAGACAAGGTTCGGCATCGACGTCACCCATGATTTCGCCCCCATTTACATGGTGTCTGAGGACTCCAAGAAGCAGGTTCGTCTCCTCAAGCAACTGCTGAAGGACGCGGACGAGCTCTATCTCGCAACGGATGAGGATCGTGAGGGGGAGGCGATTGCGTGGCACCTGCTCGAGGAACTCAAACCGAAGGTTCCGGTCCGTCGCATGGTGTTCCACGAGATCACCAAGAAAGCGATCCAGGAGGCAGCGGCCAACCCGCGGGATCTCAACGTGCCGCTCGTGCACGCCCAGGAGACCCGAAGGGTTCTTGATCGTCTCTTCGGGTTTGAGGTCTCCCCGGTGCTGTGGCGGCGGGTGAGGCGTGGACTGTCCGCTGGGCGTGTCCAATCCCCAGCCACCCGCATCCTCGTTGATCGTGAACGGGAACGGATGGCGTTCATCTCCTCGACGTACTCGAGTCTCAAGGCGACCCTCACGTTTGATGACACCGAGTTTCCCGCCGTGCTGCGGTCGGTCGACGGTACACGGGTCGCCGACGGTGGCGACTTTGACGACGCCGGCAACCTCAGGAAGGACCGCAGGGCACTGACCTCGGAGGATGCGGTCGGTCTGGCAGAGGGGCTGAGTGGTGCCGAGTTCTTGGTCACGAGTGTCGAGTCGAAACCGTACACCCGCAAACCGTACGCCCCGTTTCGCACGGCGACTCTCCAGCAGGAGGCCGGGCGCAAGTTCAAGTTTGGTGCCCAACGCACGATGCGTGCCGCCCAGGTGCTCTATGAGCAGGGGTTCATCACGTACATGAGGACCGATTCGACCGACCTCTCCTCAGCCGCCATCGACGCTGCGCGCATGCTCGTGGCGGCCCGGTACGGGGCGCATTTTCTCCCCGAGAAACCCCGCATTTACGGATCAAAGGCGAAGGGTGCCCAGGAGGCGCACGAAGCGATCCGACCGGCGGGGGAGCGGTTCCAGGACATGGAACGGGCCGCGGCACAGTTCGGACCGACCTCGGACCCGGCACGGCTGTATGAACTGATCTGGATGCGCACCGTCGCGTCCCAGATGAAGGACGCACGGGGGGAGAGCCTCAGTGTCGAGATCACCGCTGACACGCTCGATGGGGAGACGTGCGGTTTTCGGGCCGGGGGACGCACGATCACGTTCCCCGGGTTCCTCCGTGCCTATGTCGAGGGGAGGGACGACCCCGATGCGGCTCTCGACGACCAGGAAACACACCTCCCGACCATGACGGAGGGTGACACGCCTGCTGTGGTGGCCCTTGAACCGACGGATCATGAGACCAAGCCACCGGCCCGTTACACGGAAGCGTCCCTCATCAAGCGGCTTGAGGAACTCGGGATCGGTCGGCCATCGACGTACGCGTCCATCATCTCAACCATCCTCGACCGTGAGTATGTGTTCAAGCAGGGGACAGCGCTCGTTCCGACGTGGCGTGCGTTCGGCGTTGTCGAACTTCTCGAGCAGTACTTCACGGAGTACGTCGATTACGACTTCACCGCAAAGATGGAGGAGGGCCTCGACCGGATCGCGGCGGGGGACGAGGACATGGTCTCCTACCTCCGCGAGTTCTACGACGGTGTCGATGACCCGAACCATCCAAGGCCCGGGATCACGGAGTTCGTCTCTGAGGAAGCACTTGAGCGGATCGACGCAAAGGCGGTCAACTCGTTTGAGATCGGTGTTGGTGACGATGGTGTGCCGATCGTCGCCAGATCCGGACAGTACGGGCCGTACCTCCAACGGGGCGAGGATCGTGCGTCCATCCCGCCCGATCTCCCACCCGACGAACTCACCCTTGAGCGGGCTGAGGAGTTGTTGCGTGCACCCAAAGCCAACCGCCTCATCGGAATCGACCCCGACACTGGTCTTGAGATCTTCCTCAAGACCGGCCGGTTCGGCCCGTACGTCCAACTCGGTGAACTCGAGGCAGGTTCAAAGGAGAAGCCAAGGATGGCGTCGATCCTCAAGTCCATGGACGTGGCGACGCTCACCCTCGACGACGCCCTGAAGGCGCTTTCGATCCCCCGAAATCTCGGCCCCCACCCCGAAGACGGCGAGCCGGTGTTTGCAAAGAACGGACCCCACGGCCCGTACGTGAGCTGGGGCAAACAGAACCGGTCCATTGAGACGGAGGAACAGCTTCTGACGATCACCCTGGAAGAAGCCCTTGCCGCCCTCGCCAAGCCTCGTCAACGCCGCGGCGCAGCACCACCGCTCAAGGAACTCGGCAAGGACCCGGTCACCGGAAACAACGTCATCGTCAAGGAAGGCCGCTTCGGCCTCTACATGACCGACGGTGAGACCCATGTCTCGTTCCGCAACACCGAAACGGTGGACAACATCACGCTTGACCACGCCTCCGAACGGCTCGCCGAAAAACGTGCCGTTGCCCCAACCACGAAGCGGTCCCCTGCGAAACGGAGACCCGCAGCCAAAAAGAAGCCTGCAGCCAAGAAGAAGTGACGCGCTAGGTGGCTTCCGATGGCGCTGCGAACCGGTTGCTCATTGGCCCGTGCCTGCCTCCTGAATGCTGGTCGTCCGGTACCGTGTGGACATGACCGGGATTGCTGACAGATACATCGCCTTTGAAGGGATCGAGGGGGCCGGCAAATCCACCGTTGCTCGCGAGGTGGCTCGGCACCTGGCCGACTCGGGGAGGGAGGTGGTTGCGGTTCGTGAACCGGGCGGTACCGACCTCGGGGAACGGGTGAGGGAGATCCTGCTCGGCGACGGGGAGCCTCCTGCACCTCTCGCAGAAGCAGCACTGTTTGCGGCCTCTCGTGCGCAACTCATCCACACGGTGGTCCGTCCGGCACTTGAGGCGGGGAGATGGGTCATCGCTGACCGGTCGGCGTATTCCTCTCTTGCGTACCAAGGGATCGGGCGTGGTCTCGGTCTTGAGAAGATTCGCACCCTCAACGACATCGCCATTGGAGGTCTCTGGCCGGGTCGGGTCGTGCTCCTCAGGCTGGGGACGGCGGAGGGTCTTGCCCGCCAAGCCGTCGATGACCGGATCGGCAGCGAGGAGTTGCCGTTCCACGATGCGGTAGCCAACGGGTTTGATGCCCTCGCTGGGGCAGAACCCGACCGATTCCTGGTCGTCGATGCATCGCAACCGGTGGCAGATGTCGTGATCGAAGCGATCGAGAGGCTCGGGTTGTGAGACCGTTCACCGGTGTCATCGGTCACGCACCAGTGGTGGAGATGCTCACGTCTGAACTCGCTGATCCGGCCCACGCCTACCTCTTTGTCGGGCCATCGAACGTGGGGAAGGCGTCGGTGGCACGTGAGTTCGCCGCACATCTTGTTGGTGGGTCCGACGTCGATGCCGTGCGTAGAGCCATGACCGGCACCCACCCCGACGTTGTGGTGGTCGCCCCTGACGGGAGAACCTCGGTGACGGTTGATCAGGCGCGCATGGTGGTCGCGGCTGCCGTTCGGGCACCCCTCGACGCTGCATCGAAAGTGTTCCTCTTCGAGGAAGCGTCCATGCTCAACGATGAAGCTGCCAACGCGCTGCTCAAGACGATCGAGGAACCGATCGCGTCGTCAAGGTTTGTGCTGGTTGCCGACTCCCAGGACGACCTCCCCCTCACGGTGGCGAGCCGTTGTCGGACCGTGGTGTTCGGTAGGGTCAGTGAGGCCGAGATCGTTGCAGGACTTGAAGCCAACGGTGTCGCGCACAGCGATGCACGCGAAGCAGCCAGGATTGCGGGTGGCCGTCCGGGGCTTGCGTTGTCGCTCGCCACGGAGCCCGCGGTTGTGGAGTTCCGCGAGGCGTGGCTCTCGATCCCGGGGAGCGTCACGGATCACCCCGGTGATGCGTACCGCCTCGTGTCCCGAGTCCTTGACGCGACCGATCCACTTCTTGACGCCATCAAGGAACGACAGGGAACGGAGCGGTCGCTGCTGTACCCCGAGGAGAACGCACCAAAGGCGTACCTTGAACGGCAGCAGCGGGAGCTTGCTCGGGCATCTGACGCTCTCCTGGCGACCGGCCTTGAGCTGCTGGCGAGTTTCTATCGGGACTGCGCAGCATCACAAGTCGGCGCACCCGTGCAGAACACCGACGTTGATGTCGCGCTGTTGGCGCGTATCGACGTTCCCACGGCGATCGCCAACGCGGATCGGGTGTTTGGCGCCATTGACGCCCTCAGGGCGAACCAGCGCCCAAGCCTGGCGCTTGCGGCACTGTTCGTGGATCTTGGTCGGGATGCGTAAACATCTTGGAATCATCCGGGGGCTCGATGCGGCGGCCCGGCGCCCTGCGCGACTGCTCTCCCGCCTGTACTTCGACACGTCGGTGGTCGGCCGGGACCATCTCCCAGCCGAGGGTCCCTTCATTCTGGCGGCGAACCATTTCTCGCACCTTGATCCTCCGTTCCTTGGTGTCCATGCACGACGGGACATCAGATTTCTCGCAGTTGACGAGCTGTTCGGACACTCACGACTGTTCGACATGATGATGGAGGTGTACGCCGCCATTCCCCTCGACCGTGACGGATACCCGGTGACCGCCATGCGCGAAGCGATCAACCACCTGGAGTCGGGTGGGGCGATTGGGTTGTTCCCCGAGGGGAGAAGGGTGGAGCGGTGGGGGGTCGACGATCCCAAGAGAGGGGCAGCGTGGCTTGCCTGCATGACGGGCGCACCGTTGATTCCCGCGGCCATCCACGGCACCCAGCACAGCCTCTCCCCCCTTGAGCGGGGGTTCAACCGGACAGCGGTCAGGGTCTGGTACAGCGAGCCGCTGTGGTGGTTCGACTACGTTGACCGGATTGACCCTGTTGGATCGATGACGGCTGATTGGTTTGATGTCGTGGACAATCATCTCGCTGATTGGAGGGAGCTATGAGCGCAAAGCGAGTCGTGGTGGCCGGGGCTTCCGGACTGATTGGGACGGGACTCGTCATGGCCCTGCGTGAGCGGGGGGACACGGTGATCACACTGGTGCGGTCCACGCCCCGGGGCGGCCTGCCTCCCGATGCAGCGGTGTGGGGTCCTCGGACCGGGAGTCTTGACCCTTCACTCCTTGAGGGCGCCGACGCAGTCGTTGTGCTCAGTGGTGTCCCCGTTGGGGAGAAGCGGTGGAACGAGAAGCGGAAGGAGCTGCTCGTGTCGTCCCGTGTGCAACCGGTGGGAACCGTGGCACGGGTCATCGCGAAGATGGAGGACCCGCCCCCAGTGCTGGTGACGGCGTCCGCCATGGGGTTCTACGGCGACCGTGGTGACGACATCCTTGATGAGTCAGAACCAGTGGGCGAAGGGTTCTTCGCCGAGCTGTGCGCCGCGTGGGAGGGCGCAGCGCGCCCTGCGGAGATGGCGGGGGTCCGTGTGGTCAACATGCGCACGAGTCTTGTTCTGTCAGGACGCGGGGGAGCGCTTGCACCGATGCGGCCGTTGTTCAAATTGGGCATTGGCGGGCGGATCGGGGACGGGAAGCAGTGGTGGTCATGGATCTCGGATGAGGACTGCATCCGTGCGTTTCTGCACGTGATCGACAACGAGGTGTCGGGTCCTGTCAACAACGCATCGCCGAACCCGGTGACCAATGCGGAGTTCACGAAGGCGCTCGGATCCGTCCTTCATCGCCCAACGTTCCTGCCAACGCCCCGTCTCGGGTTGAACCTCCGTCTCGGGCGGGAACTCGCCCAAGCCATCGGGTACGTCTCACACCGGCTGGATCCGGCAGCGCTCCGGACCTCCGGATTCACGTACCAGCACCCGACCCTCGACGCTGCCCTCGAAGCCGTGTTTGCTTGAGCAAACGAACACCGACTGTCTGACGCGCCCATGGGTATCATCCTGCTTTCCGCCGGGGTAGCTCAGGGGTAGAGCAACGCACTCGTAATGCGTAGGTCGCGGGTTCAAATCCCGCCTCCGGCTCCAGCAAACTTCGTATGCCACTTGGGTTCACATGTGTCATCGTGGGTCCAAGCTGTTGACGATGATCGTCGGCTCGTAGGTGGTCCTCTCCAGCACCGTGTTTGGGGGGATGCCCTGTTCGGGGTCACCTTGGAT
>CAZULI010000077.1:0-3308 GCA_964621095.1 uncultured Acidimicrobiaceae bacterium
CGTTCTCTGAGGTTGGTTCGCATCGCCTTGGTTATGGGCGGGAACTGACCCACAGATTCCCGGATGAGCCACCACGAGCATGGGATCGACCAAGACGGTCGCGTGGTTACCATGGTGCGACGGAGCCGACGGCAAACGTGGCTCGAACTCGACGCCTGGGCATGGAGTCATGATGTGGACGCCTGATAGTTGGCGCACCAAGACAGCGCTGCAACAACCAACCTACCCGGATCCCGACGCGCTCACGACCGTCGAGAAGGAACTTGCATCCCTCCCGCCCCTCGTCTTTGCGGGGGAGGCTCGCAGCCTGCGGGCACAGCTCAAGCAGGTGGCCCGTGGTGAGGCGTTCCTCCTCCAGGGAGGGGATTGCGCGGAGTCGTTTGCCGAGTTCCATGTTGACGTGATCCGGGACACCTTCAAGGTCATGCTCCAGATGGCGGTCGTCCTCACCTACGGTGCCTCGCTCCCGGTCGTCAAAGTTGGACGGATGGCCGGTCAGTTCGCAAAGCCCCGCTCTGCAGACTTCGAGGTCCAGGGCGACACGTCGCTCCCGAGTTACCGAGGCGACATCATCAACGGGATCGCGTTCGATGCTGACGCCAGGACCCCCGATCCCGAACGACTCCTCAAGGCGTATCACCAATCCGCCCTCACCCTGAACCTCCTACGAGCGTTCTCCCAGGGGGGCATGGCGAACCTTGAACAGATCCACCGGTGGAACCTGGAGTTCGTCAAGGACACCCACCAGTCCGCACGGTATGAGCAGCTCGCAGCAGAGCTTGACGAGACACTTGCATTCATGCGTGCGATCGGGCTTACGGCAGACACCGTGCCCCAACTCCGCGAGACGGACTTCTACACGAGTCACGAAGCCCTCCTCCCCGGCTACGAACAAGCTCTCACCCGTGTGGACTCCCTCACGGGGGATCACTACGCCTGCTCAGCACACATGCTCTGGATCGGCGACCGTACCCGCCAGCTTGACGGCGCCCATGTGGAACTCCTGCGTGGCGTGAAGAACCCGATCGGACTCAAGTGCGGCCCATCCCTCACACCGGACGAACTCGTCCGGCTGATCTCCGTCCTTGACCCCGACAACGATCCTGGTCGGCTCACCCTCATCACCCGACACGGTGCCGATGGGATCGCTGACCACCTGCCGGGCCTCATCGACGCCGTGACCAAGGAAGGGATGGAGGTCGTGTGGTCGGTCGACCCCATGCACGGCAACACGGAGGTGTCGAGCAACGGATTCAAGACCCGACCCTTTGATCGGATCGTCTCCGAGGTGGAGCAGTTCTTCACGATTCACCGGGCCCACGGAACCCATCCAGGTGGTGTCCACTTTGAGATGACCGGGCAGAACGTCACGGAGTGCACGGGCGGGGCGATCCAGATCGAGGAGGCGAACCTCGCTGATCGGTACCACACCCACTGTGATCCGCGCCTGAATGCGAGTCAGAGCCTCGAGTTTGCGTTCATCATCGCGGACCAGCTGCGTTCCTTGCGTGGCGTCGACAACGGGCTGCGCTTGAACTAGCCGCCGGACACTCGTCGTTTGGCACCGGCCAACGACCCTCGCATCGTGTCGATCAGGAGACTGACGACTTGTTCGCCAACTCCACGGTGCCGAGATGTTCCTCGAGGACCGTCCACACCGAGCGTCGTGCGAGCTGACCCTGCATCGCCCGCAACGTTGCCAGGAACGTCGGCACCGCAGCCGAGGCGGCCATCGGGTTGGGTCGCGCGACGTTGAGGACCCGCTCATTTGGTCGCAACACGAGCACCTTTGTGTCAGGCCAGTGCTCCCGAACGATGGCGAGTTCCGACGCGAGGGCTTTGCGCCCGACACGATCGAACATGTCCTCATACATGCGACCTCCCTCCCGGGGCGCCGTTGCGGCAAATGGTGCGACGACGATCACCAGATCGAGCGGTGTCGGGTGGGCGAGTATGAGATCAAGTGACGTTCCGGATGCGACGCCACCATCGGCGTACCAGAGATCACCGATACGGACGGGCTCGTAGATGAACGGAACGGCCGAGGACGCGGCGACGGCTTCACTCAGGGTCGCCTCGGGGGCGGCTTCGGTGCCGAAGGGGACCCGAACATGGTCCCGCACGGCGTACGCGACCAGTGCCGTCGGTTTGTCGGGCCAGCCATTAGCGAGGGGGCCGAGCGCGTCGTGGATCCACTGTTGGAGCCCATCGGTGCGGAATATCCCCGGGCTGCCAAGCGCCAGATGGAGACTTGGTCGCAGGAGTGCCGGGAGCAGCCCGCGCCGGATCCAACGAATCGCGCCTCGGGGGGCACCACGTGTGTAGAGATACCCGCTGAGATACTCCTCGATCTCAGCCTTGGACCTTCCCGGCCCCGTGAACGTCTCCATGGTGAGTTGTTCGCCCCGAACCATGGCTGCAACGAACGATCCTGCGGAAGTTCCGATGACGACCTCGGCGTCATTCGGGTTCCAACCGGTGGCCATCTGGATCGACAGTAGCGTGCCGAAGTGGAAGGCTGCGCCGGTGATCCCGCCACCACCCAGTACGAGTCCTACCTTGCTCACGCAGGCCAGCATATCGGTGCACGAGGTCATCGCGGTGAACTGAGCCCTCTATGGTGACACCATGAAATCAGTCGCCGTTCAGACGTTCCTCGATGAGCAACACCTCCTTGATGGATACCCACCGTTGAGCGAGGCAAAGGAGTTCGCGCTCGGGAATCCGAACCAGACGATGGTCATCATGGAGGGGGATGAGGTCGTCGCTCTCGGCGTGATCCAGTTTCACGAGACCGCAAATGGTGGCCGGCGCGCCGCGTTTGAAACCGTCGTTCCGCGTTCGATGCGGTTCAACGAGTTCGAGGATCGTGTGGTGGCCGAGACCGTTGCGATGATCCCGAGGGATGTTCCGTACACAGCGTGGAGTCGACGGGGGAGTCTTGACACCGCGCTCGAACGGCGCGGAATGACCCTGGTGCGGTCTCTTGCGGAGATGTCGGTACCGCTGCCGATCGTGTCCGACCTGCCCGATGGGGATCCCTTGGCGCTCCGCCCATTCGCAGATGGCGACGTCGAAACCCTTCTGACCATCAATCGGGCTGCGTTTGGGGACCACCCCGAGGCTGGCACCCTTGACGAGGAGGAACTGGCAGAGCTGATGCAGGAACCTTGGTTCGATCCAAACGGGGTGCTCCTGTATGACGCAAACGGGGACGTTGGTGGGTTCTGTTGGACGAAGGTTCATCCGAACGGGGAAGGGGAGATCTACCGGATCGGCGTCGACCCACGACACCGGGGTCGGGGGCT
>CAZULI010000077.1:3408-7320 GCA_964621095.1 uncultured Acidimicrobiaceae bacterium
GATTCGCACCATGGACACGGCAGATCGCTGCCGTCGCCGATGGTTGACACGTACAGCTCCCCGAGGGAGCGATGGGAGGTATCCGGTGTCAGAGCGTTGCGGCCACCAAGGGCCATGATCGCCATGGTGACGAACACAGCGGCAAGTGCGATCTCAAACATGTCGTTCTCCCTCCATCATCCAGGCCAATCTAGATGGAGAGCGCGAAAATCTGTGGTATTTCCAGTCTCCTCACCGCCGTGACGGCGTGGAGGAGCAGAGCGGGGGGAGTGACGATGCAGTCGCCAGGGGTCTCTCGCCGCCACGGGCCCGGTGCAAGCAGGTGCCCACCTTCTCCAACCACACCGCACGCTGGGGCGGGTACCCTTGATCCTCGAACACGCGTTGATCAATCACACAAGGACATCGGGTGACAGTCCTCATCACACTCCCAGACGGTTCAGAGCGCACCTACGACAGCGGTGTCACAGGGTTCGACATCGCCTCTGACATCGGCCAGCGTCTTGCCAAGGCGGCGATCGCCGTCACGGTCGATTCCGTCATGTACGACCTGCATCGACCGATCGAGACCGACGCCGCCGTATCGATTGTGACGGACAACACGGAAGCGGGCCGTCACGTCATGCGTCACTCGGCTGCCCACATCATGGCTCAGGCCGTTCTTGCACTCTTTCCTGGGTCCACCTTTGCCATCGGCCCCGCGATCGAGGACGGCTTCTATTACGACTTCCAGGTCGACCGACCGTTCACGCCGGAGGATCTCGACGCAATCGAGAAGAAGATGGCAGAGATCGTCGCTGCGGACCAGCCGTTCGAGCGCGGCGAGCTCGCCGTTGCCGATGCGATCGCCGAGTTCGCCGACCACCCGTTCAAGGTGGAGATCATCGAAGGTGTGGATGCCGGTGAGGGGGTCGACGGCACCACCGTCTCCACCTACCGCAACGATGCCTTCCTCGATCTTTGTCGCGGTCCGCACCTGCCGTCCACCGGGCGACTGGGTGCGTTCAAGCTGCTGCGATCAGCAGGTGCGTACTGGCGAGGCGACGAGCACAACCCGCAGCTTCAACGTATTTATGGCACGGCGTGGGAGTCAGACAAGGCGCTTGCCGAGTATCTCGACCGTCTTGAGGAAGCCGCAAAACGCGATCACCGCAAACTCGGAGCAGAGCTTGATCTGTTCTCCTTCCCCTCAGAACTCGGGAGTGGGCTTGCGATCTGGCACCCCAAGGGTGGTGTGCTCCGCAGGACGATTGAGGACTACTCGCGACGGACCCACACCAACGGCGGGTATGAGTACGTGGTGACACCGCACGTGGCCAAAGCCGATCTCTGGATCACGTCGGGGCATCTCAGCTTCTACGCAGAGAACATGTTCCCAACCATGGAGCTCGATGCCACGGAGTCCAAACCAGGACAGGCGTACGTCGTCAAACCGATGAACTGCCCAGGGCACATCCTCATCTACAAGTCGTCAAGCCGGTCGTACCGCGAGCTCCCGCTCCGCCTGTTCGAGCTAGGAACCGTCTACCGGTATGAGCGCTCGGGTGTACTCCACGGGTTGCTCCGTGCCAGGGGGTTCACCCAGGACGACAGCCACATCTTCACCTCAGAGGGCCAGCTGGCGGATGAGTTGGCAGATCTGCTTGTTTTCGTGCTCAACGTATTGCGCGACTTCGGGTTCGAGGAGTTCGAAGCCGACTTGTCGACCCGTCCGGAGAAGTACGTCGGTGATCTCGATGCGTGGAAGCGGGCAGAGGCGCATCTCGCAGCTGCACTTGAGCAAGCTGGGTTGTCGTATCAACTGGCACCGGGTGAGGGCGCGTTCTACGGGCCGAAGATCGATGTCCATGTGAAGGATGCGATCGGACGGCGGTGGCAGCTCTCGACGATCCAGGTCGATTTCGGTCAGCCGGAGAACTTTGACCTCGAGTACACCACTCCTGACAACACGCGGGAACGCCCGGTGATGATCCACCGTGCACTCCTCGGATCCGTCGAGCGGTTCATCGGCGTTCTGGTGGAGCACTACGCAGGGGCGTTCCCGATGTGGCTCTCCCCGGTCCAGGCAACGATCATCCCCGTCGCCGACCGTCACCATGACTACGCCGTGTCCGTGGGGGAGCGTCTCAGAGCCGTCGGGGTGCGGGTCGAGGTCGACACGGCCGACGACACCGTGGGGGACAAGATCCGCCAGGCCATCATGCAGAAATGTCCCGCGGTGATCGTGGTCGGGGACAACGATGTCGCCAACGGCACCGTTGGACTTCGGATGCGGGGTGATGAGCATGAAGAGCGTGGCGTGGCTCTTGACGCCGTCGTGGCCAGGCTCGAAACGGACGCACGGCCACCGCGTTGAGGACGCTGGAAGACTGAAGGAGCGCCGTCAGCGCTTGTTCTCGATCCTCCTATTAGCCTCCCGATTCGAGTGACTGGTGTCTCAGTCCCATCTCTTGGAGGAGCCTCTTGAGAATCTTTGTGAGGTCCCTTGCGGCCGCTGTCCGGAAGGCGCCGTGGATCATCATCGCCGTTGTGGTTGTTGCTTCGTTGATTCTCGGCAGTTTCGCGTCGAAGTTTGGTCCCGCAGACGACCAGCACGAATCGTTCGCCCCAACCGCACCCGAGCTCACGGCGTCCGCTGCGATCTCGTCGACGTTCGGTGTGGTGTCGAGTATGCAGGTGGTGGTGTCGAGCACGGAGGGTGATGTCCTCACCCTTGACGCACTTGAGGCCGCCATCGCGCTTGACCAAAGCCTTCGCAGCTCCGACATTGGGCAGTATCTTGTCGACCAACCCGACAAACCGGCGGTGCTGAGCCACCTGATGCCCGTGCTCCAAGCCATCCAGGCTGGTGCCCCCATGCCGACCTCTGACGCCGAGGTCAAGGCGTACTACCTGGCGGGTCTGGCCCAGATCCCGGAAGCGTTCCGTGCACAGGTCACCGCGCTGCTCAGCACGGATGCTGATCTCGAGACAGGAACGGCCGAGCTTGGTCTCGCCATCATCAGTTACACCGGGTCAGACGACTTCGACGAAAAGGCCGATCGTGCCCTCGGCATTGCTGAGGCCGTCAAGGCGTCGCCGTCACCTGCATCCATCACCGAGCGTCCCTTCAACGTCGATCTCGTCATGTCTGACACGAGTGACTTCCAAACCGAGATCAGCCGGCTCCTGGTGGCCGCAGCACTGATCATTCTGTTGGTCCTTGCGTTCGTCTTCGTGGTGAAACCGTCGAGCCGTGCCGAACAGTGGATCTACGCCACGGGAATCGTTCTCATGGTGGTCGGTGCGTTGATCGCTGTTGCACCGGGTCTCGCCATGATCTTCCCAGGCCTCTTTCCCAAGGCGTGGGCTGATGCCGCCCTGTTACCGGTCATTCTGATGTCTGCCGCGTTGTTTGCGCTCGCGTTCGTGTTGTGGACGTTTGCGTCAAGGCGGTTGCGTCGGACCACCGCCGACACGTTGGTCACCTTTGCGACCATCGGTCTCGCCATTGTGTGGATGATGGGGTACGGGTATCTGCGCTTTGGCGACCAGTCCCAGTTGGTCCAGGTGCTTCCGATCCTCCTCATCGGTCTTGGTGTTGACTACTCGATCCACATGACGGCGCGGTACCGCCATGAACTCGTCTCGGGCAGGTCCGTGGATGTCGCCATGTCGGCTGCCATCAGGACGGTTGGGGTGGCCCTGGTGCTTGCAACAGTGACCACCGCGGTCGGGTTCCTCACCAACGTCACGAGTTCGATCCCGGCACTCGCGGAGTTCGGTGAACTCGCAGCGGTTGGTATCACCGTGTCGTTCCTTCTCATGCTCACCTTCGTTCCATCGGTCCGAGAGCTCCTTGACCGCAGGATGGAGCGAGCAGGCAGCTTTGACACCGACGGCCTCGAAGCTGGTCAGTCCCGGGTGCTGCCC
>CAZULI010000078.1:0-7317 GCA_964621095.1 uncultured Acidimicrobiaceae bacterium
ACACCAAGCAACTGGGGGACGTGACCACCGAGACACCCCGAGGTCCCGATGAGACCTTCAGCGTGTTGCGCGAGCAGCTCGGCGTCGATGCGGGGCTTGTAGTAGTAGCCGTCGAGGTACGCCTTGGAGGCAAGCTGCATCAGGTTCCGGTACCCCACATCGCTCTCGGCGAGGATCGTCATGTGGTACCGCTTGTCCTGCCGTCTCGGCAGGCGGTCAAACCGCGAGCCTGGCGTCAGATACGCCTCAATGCCGATGATGGGTTTCACCCCGGCCCGGTTGGCAGCCTTGACAAAATCAACGACACCGTAGAGCACACCGTGGTCGGTGATGGCGACCGCGGGCTGCCCATCGGCGGCAACGGCGTCGACGAGATCGGCCACGCGCGCCGCACCGTCAAGCATGGAGAATTCGGTGTGCACATGCAGATGGGCGAAGCTGTCAGCCAATCGAGTTCCTCGTCAAATCACATTCATGAAAGCAGAATCGCTCCATGAACGCAGGACCCTTCTCCTGTGTCCAGGACACCCGTGTCCTGGACTGACACCCGCCAGAGGGTGTCTCAACGAGGGCGAAGTTTAGAGTGTCCCCACACCGCCCAAACAGGGTGGTCGCGCCGCTCGGGACGGGCGGTGGTACCTCTGGATTCGAGCAAGGAGCACGCATGGGTGTCGTGGGAATTCTGACCGGTGGCGGCGACTGCCCCGGCCTCAACGCCGTGATCCGTGGGGTGGTCTCCCGGGCACGTGAGCACGATCTGGAGGTTGTGGGGATCCGGGACGGTTGGGAGGGGTTGATGAAGGATCGCATCATGCCGCTCAACCGTGATGCGGTGCGAGGGATTCTTGCCAGAGGTGGGACGATCCTCGGGACCTCCCGGATGGACCCCTACGTCCACGGAGATGGCCTCGGAAGCTGCCGATCAACCCTTGACAGCAACGGGATCGAACGCCTCATCGTCGTGGGTGGGGACGGCACGCTGAGGTCGGCGATGCAGTTGGCTGCCGAGGGTCTCCCCATCGTCGGTGTCCCCAAGACGATCGACAACGACATCGCCGGAACCGATGTCACGTTCGGGTTCCAGACGGCGGTCCAGATCGCGACCGACGCAATCGACCGACTCGTGACCACGGCGGAGTCGCACAACCGCGTGATCGTCGTCGAGGTCATGGGGCGAACGAAGGGGTGGATCGCCACCCACGCAGGGATCGCCGGCGGCGCCGATTACATCCTCATCCCCGAACACGAGTACCGCATCGAGGAGGTGGTTGCCTCCCTCCAGGCCCGCCATCGTGCAGGGCACCGCTACTCGATCGTGGTCGTCGCCGAAGGCATCACGCCCCCCGAGGGGTACGCCCAGGACGCACTCAAGAAGGATTCGTACGGGTTTGAACGACTCGGGGGTGTCGCGTACCTGGTTGCAGAAGCCATCGAGGACCGCACGAACTTCGAAACCAGGGTGTCGATCCTCGGACACATCCAGCGGGGCGGAACACCGGTCGCAGCCGACCGGGTACTCGCCTCACGCCTCGGTGTCGCTGCAGCGGAGTACACGGCTGCTGGCATGACGAACATCATGACCGCCGTCAGGGGCACCGAGATCGTCCCCATCCCCCTCGAAACCGCGTGCGCAGAGGTCCGCAGCGTCCCCCAGGAGCTCTACGACACCGGTCGAACCTTCTTCGGCTGACCCCAGACGACGGTCGGTCGTCAGCGTGCCCCCGACGGGGGCGTCTTCTTCGGCTTTGCTGGCTGTGAAGGGAGCGTGGCCACGAGCTCCTCGAACGCCTGGGTGAGAGCGTCGGCGATCAGGCTGGGGTTTGGTACGAGATCTCGGGCAGTGTTGAGGCCGATGAAGACCCGACCAATGAGCGAGAACATCGCGATGCCGACCCCATGACTCTTCCACAGCGGCACCAACGGGTAGGTGGCAAGCATCGGGGACCCGAGCATGTACAGCGGGAACTGGGGGCCGGGGACGTTGGTGACCGTCATGTTGAACGGTCTTGCGCGTGAAGCGAGCCTTGCGGCGAGGGAGACAACCGGGGATGGTGCACCGGTCGCCGTTGCCACCAGGGTGGCGGCTCCCAGCGCCTGATCCGTCTCCTTCAACACCTGGGTTGCCTCGTGCACGTCAACCAACCGCTCGACCGGGTTCGGTTCCCCAATGGGAAGCGTCAGGAGCCACATCGCGACATGGTTCCCCATGGTGCCCCGATCCCCTCTTGTGCGCACCGACACCGGTGCCATGACGCGGAACTCCGTTGTGTCAAGTTCCTCCTCATCCATCCCACCTTCGGACATCAGGTAGGACCGGACGCCACCCGCAACGATGCTGAGCATGACATCGTTGACCGACACCTTGTAGTGGCTCTTGATCCTGCGGATCTCCGGCAAGGGGAGCTCAAGCCACTCGAACAACCGGCCCATGCCGACGGGTCCGTTCAACGGCGTCCTGCCGGTGGGGGTCAACCACCCCGAACCGAGGGACGCCATCGAGGCCCGCACCTTGTGCTTCCACTCCGAGGTGGCGGTTCCGATATGGGTTCCCAGGGTTGGGAGATCACCAAGACTGGCGACCAACGACGAGACGGATCGCGCAACCTCCCGCACCGCAAGCTCGGTTCCCGTGGGTGCCGGTCGTGGCGTCCACGGGGTCGGCTCCGGGAGCTCGACCGTTTCGGTGAAATCGAGGAGCACCGCCATCAGGTCGATACCGGAGATCCCGTCAACCATGCAATGGTGGATCTTGGTCACGATGGCGAACCCCCCGTTCTCGAGTCCTTCAACAACGTTGAGTTCCCAGAGCGGCTTCCCCCGGTCGAGTTGCTGGGACATGAAACGTCCGGCGAGGTCCTTGAGCTGTTCGTACGTGCCGGGATGGGGCAGCGCAACATGGTGGACGTGATGGTCAAGGTGAAAGTCTTCGTCATCCACCCAAACCGGACCCCCCTCAATGGGGACCGTGGCAAGCCGCTGGCGGTAGCGTGGGATCAGATCAAGCCGAGCCTCAATCAGGGTCCGGACACGACGGATGTCGACGCCGTTGGACGCCGTCAGGGGCCCGGGTCCGAAGAGCGCAACAGCACCAACGTGCATGTGGGTCTCAGGCGTCTCAAGTGCGAGGAAGGACGCGTCAAGATTTGATAGTCGCTCGTAGTGGGCGCTCACAGCTCCGCTCCGTCAATATCCACCATACTCCCCTCATCGGGGACGCCGAGCGTCGCAAGGCTCCCGATCAGGTCGGCGGGGATCGGGGAGACAACGTCGAGTGGCTCGCCGGTCACGGGGTGGTCGAAGGTGAGTTGGCGGGCGTGGAGCCATGGACGGCCCGGATCCCCCGCCACCCCCGCCCTGCCGTACACGGGGTCCCCGATGATGGGGTGCTCTATGGCTTGCATGTGGACCCTGATCTGGTGGGTTCTGCCGGTCTCAAGGGTCACCGACAGGAGCGATGTCTCCCGCTGGGCCCAGGTTGCGATCCTGCGGTAGTGGGTGACAGCAGGTCTCCCGTCCTTGAGGATGCTCATCCTCGTACGGTGCAGGGGGTCACGCCCGATCGGGGCGTCAACGGTCCCGATCGTGTTCGTGAACACGCCGCGGACAAGCGCCAGATACCGGCGGTGGATCGAGCGACTCCGCATCATCTCGGTGAGCCGGTGATGGACGTCGCTCGTGCGAGCCACCACCAGGAGACCGGACGTGTCCCGGTCGAGTCGGTGAACGATGCCCCAACGATCCTCGTTCCCCACCCCCTCGATCTCGGGAAACCTCCCGAGCAGACCATGGACAAGGGTGCCCCCCGTCTGGCCGGGGCTCGGATGAACCACGACCCCGATGGGTTTGTCAACAATGATGAGGGAGGCGTCCTCGTACGCGACGCCGAACTCGACGCTGTCATCAGCAACGAGAGCCGACGCAAGTGGCAGCTCGGTGGTGGCGAGGACGTCCCCGGTGCGCAGCCGGTCAGAAGCCTGGACCGGGCTCCCCGCCATGGTGACACCCCCGGCTTCGACCATCGATCGGGCAACGCGACGGGACACGCCGAGCAGGGTGGCGACCGTCTTGTCGGCTCGTTCCCCGTCGTGCTCTGACGGTACCTCAATGATCCGGTCCGTCATGGGCGGTGGAAGAGGGCGACCACGAGCAGCAGCACCACGCCGAGGGTGATCCCCATGTCGGCAACGTTGAACGTTGCGAAGAAATCGAAATCGATGAAGTCGACAACGGCACCATTGAGGAACCCGTCCCCCCGCATCATGCGGTCGATCAGGTTTCCCAACGAGCCTCCCAGGACTATACCGAGGGCGATCGCCTCACCTCGGTGGGACGTATCGTTGAGGACGAACATGATCAACACCGCCACCCCAGCCGCCACGACCCCGATGAGTGGGCCTCCGCTCGAAAAGAGGGAGAATGCGGCACCGGTGTTGTGGGTCAGACGGAACTGGAGGAAGTTCTCGATCAGGACGATCGGACCATCAGCGAGCGCGGTTGAGGCCCAGGCCTTGGTGAGTTGATCGATCAGGACAACCAGCGCGGCGACAAGAACCGCGCACTGCCTGACGCTCAGAGACGGCTTGCCGCCTCCACCGTCGTGGTCGCGTACGGAAGTGCCTCCAGGCGTTCGATCGGTATCGGCTCTCCCGTTATCTCGCATATGCCGTACAGGCCTTTCTCCATGCGCTCCAGGGCGTGTCGCACACGGATCAACAGATCCCGTGCGTTCTGGACCATCGTAAGGTCCATCTCGAGTTCGACGGCGATCGCTCCCCCATCCACGTTGTCGGCGTCCGCACTCCGGTCGGCCGACCCCTCGGCGAGCCGTGATGTCTCGCGTTCCTCGTCGTGATCAGCGATGACCTGCTCCAGGCGGGACCGCTCCCCTTCGAGCCGCTCGCGGAATTTCTCCAACGTCGATGCTGCAAGTTCTCTTGTCACTCACACCTCCCACGAAGCGAGAAAGCTAGCAGGAAGCAACGGCAAGCGGGACCTTCGCCGACCAGCGCCGGACCCCGCTCGTTCCCGGTTCGGATAGGGTGGGGAGATGCACGCACCCGACCCCATCAAGGAGCTCAACGACGCGGTGGAAGTGCGTGTCCTGGTGGTACCGAACACGTCCCGGAACGAGATCGTGGGACTCCACGGTGACCGCATCCGGATCCGGGTCACCGCCCCTCCCGAACACGGCAAGGCGAACTCGGCGGTCTGTGCGCTCCTGTGCGCCACCACCGGCGCCAGGAGCGGCACCGTCACCCAGGGTGGGAGCAGCCGGCACAAGACGGTCGTCCTCTCCGGTGTTTCCCATGACACGGTTCGACACCGGCTTGGCCTGGAAGCGGTATGATTCCGGTGCGATGACGAGGCCGCGCGTGCGGGCATCCCCTCTGAGCCGTGGGAAGAACGGAAACTCACAAGTTCCCCAGTAGACCCCACCGGATCGCCCACGCACGGGCCAATGAAGTGGCTGGTACGACCAGCAAGCCGGGTGGTACCGCGGTTCCCCCGTCCCGGCACCGAGAGGTGACAAGACGGTGAGAGGACAAGGGACCAGCGCGTGACATCCAAGCCAACCTTCCCGAGCGTTGCAACGGCTGATTTTCCGGCCCTTGATCAACGCATCCTGGCGTTCTGGGACTCGATCGATGCGTTCGGCACCTCGATCACCCTGCGTTCGGACGCCCCCGAGTACACGTTCTACGACGGGCCCCCGTTCGCGACCGGATCACCGCATTACGGCCACATCCTCCAAGGGGTCGTCAAGGACATCGTGCCGCGCTACTGGACGATGCGGGGGTACCGCGTCGAGCGTCGGTTCGGGTGGGACACCCATGGCCTCCCCGTCGAAATGGAGGTGGAGAAACAGCTTGGTGTCTCCGGGTCAAGCGAGATCCAGGCGCTCGGGGTCGACGTGTTCAACGAGGCGTGCCGCGCCATGGTCAACCACACCACCCAGGAGTGGTACGACATCACTGCACGGATCGGGCGCTGGGTCGACTTCGAGAACGACTACAAGACCATGGACGTCGAGTTCATGGAGAGTGTGTGGTGGGTGTTCGGGCAGCTCTGGGATCAGGGCCTCATCTACCAGGATTTCAAGGTGCTCCCCTACTCCTGGGGTGCAACCACGCCGTTGTCGAACTTTGAGGCGAACCTCGACTACCGAGACGTCGACGACCCAGCCATCACGGTCGCGATCGAGGCCATCGAGGATCATGGGCCGGTTGAGCAAGGTGATCTCCTTCTCATCTGGACAACCACACCATGGACCCTCCCGAGCAACATCGCGGTCGCTGTGGGGGCAGAGATCAACTACGTGCGGGTGGCTCACCCCGACCGGCCCGGGACGTACTGGGTCGGGGCGGATCGTCTGGAGGCGGTGTTCGGCGACGGGGCGACCGTGCTCGCAACCGCCTCCGGATCTGACCTGGTGGGAGTGGCGTACGCCCCGCCGTTCGACTTTTTCCGTGAACAGCGGGCCAACGGTGCGTTCGTGGTGATCGCCTCAACCGATATCACCGCGACCGACGGAACCGCTATCGGCCACATGGCTCCTGCCTACGGTGAAGCCGACTTCATCTCGCTCACGAACGCGGGCATCAAGGCGATCGTTGATCCTGTTGATGAGAAGGGTCGGTTCACCCACGAGGTCCCTGTCGTTGAGGGTATGAACGTCAAGGACGCCGACGCCGTTCTGATCAGACTGCTCAAGGAGTCAGGAAGTCTCTTCGACCAGGCGGTCATCAACCACTCCTACCCGTTCTGCTGGAGAACCGGCACACCCCTCATCTACAAAGCGATCCCCACCTGGTTTGTCGCCGTTGAGAAGTTCCGCGACCGGATGGTGGAAGCCAACAAGGAGATCCGTTGGGTTCCTGAGGTGATCGGTGCCAAGCGGTTCGGGAACTGGCTTGAAGGGGCGAGGGATTGGGCGATCAGCCGGAACCGGTACTGGGGGTCCTGCATCCCGGTGTGGCAGTGTGACCACTGCGATGAGCAGGTGTGTGTCTCGTCCCGTGAACAACTCCACGCCCTGTCCGGGGTCATGGTCGACGACCTGCACAAACACATCGTCGATACCGTCACGTGGCCCTGTTCCGCCGGTGACGGGACGATGACGCGTGTCCCTGAAGTTCTTGACTGCTGGTTTGAGAGTGGCTCGATGCCGTTTGCCCAGATCCATTACCCATTCGAGAACAAGGAACGGTTCGAGGATCGGTTCCCTGCCGACTTCATTGCGGAGGGGCTCGACCAGACCCGCGGCTGGTTTTACACGTTGTTGGTCCTGTCGACGGCGATCATGGACCAGGCCCCGTT
>CAZULI010000079.1:0-7218 GCA_964621095.1 uncultured Acidimicrobiaceae bacterium
GAGGAGACTTGACGCCCCGGGTGCCCAGTGACGAACGGCAACCTGGAGACCGCCAAAGCCCAGGAGGAACACCCCGAACGTCAGCACGACCTGGGCGTCAAGCCAGTTGTTCCTCGTGAACTCGACGAGGGCAACGCCGACTGCGGCGAGGATTGCAGCCGCGACGATGAGACCGGTTTCCGCCTTGCGGGTCATTCCGCAGCGTCGATCACGACCACCGTCGTGTTGTCGACGCCTCCGCCGGCGTTTGCCTGCTCGATGAGCGCCCAAGCTGTCGGCTCAACCCCTTCGCCCGCACCGAGAATCTCCCCGATCATGAGGTCAGAGACCATGTCCGTCAACCCATCCGAGCAGAGAAGGATCCTGTCGTTGGGTTCGAGCGTGATGTCGAACGCATCAACGGAGATCGGTCCGAGCCCGAGAACCCTGGTCACGAGGTGTCGGTGTGGGTGACGTTTCGCCTCCTCCGGAGAGATCCGTCCCAGGCTGAGGAGCTCCCCGACCAACGAGTGGTCGGTGGTGACCTGGCTCAGTTCCCGGTTCCGCCACAGATACGCACGGGAATCCCCGACGTGTGCGAACGACGCGGTTCCGTCGGGGGTGAGTTGCACCAGGGTCAGCGTGGTACCCATCCCCGCCAGTGAGTGGTCCTCCTCGGTGGCGCCGATGACGGCGGCGTTCCCTGCGGTGACCCGGTCTGATGGCGTAATGGTGTCATCTGCGGGATCCTCAGAAGCTGCCTGTACGGCGAGGCTGGAAGCGATCTCCCCCGCGACGGCTCCACCCATCCCGTCGGCGACCATCGCCAGGACGGTGCCGTCGCTGCTGCCGGACTCGGGTGGGTACAAAGAGTCTTCGTTGTGCTCTCGTACCTTCCCGGTGTCAGTCCCGGATGCCCAGAAGTACCTCATCTCACCTCAAGGATCGTCTTGCCGATCTGAACGGTATCGCCCCTTGCAACCGTTGTCGGGCTTGTGACCTTCCGTCCGTTCACGTACGTCCCGTTCGTGGATCCAAGATCGTGGACGATCACCTTCTGGTCGGTCACACCGATACGTGCGTGAAACTCGGAGGCGTACGGGTCCTCGATCGGGACGTCTGCATCCTGGGATCGTCCAAAGACATGTCCCTGGGGGCTGAGCCTGACACGCTGAGCGCCGCCTCCACCGGTGAGAACAACAACTTCAGCCCCGAATCCGTCGGTCCGCGTCCCGGGGTTCGCACCGATGTGGGCGCGAACGGCACGGGCGATCTGCCACAGGAAGAGGAACAGCATCGCCAGGAACAGCAGCTTGATGACGTTCAGGAATAGGGCAGGCATGGCTAGCGCACCAATCGGTACGTAAACGAGAGATCACCGAGCACCACATTGTCTCCTGGTCCGAGGGCGACCGGGTCACCGCCGATCCGTGCACGGTTCACAAACGTACCGTTCGAGGAGCGGAGATCCTTGATCTTTGCCGAACCCTGATCAAGAAAAACGATCGCGTGGTGACGTGAGATCTCCCCGTTGGCGATGCGTATGTCACACTCGAGGCCTCGTCCGATGAGGACACGGTTCATGGTGATGTCGAGGACCGCGGATCCGTCATCGGCGATGAGTCGTGACCAGGCAGGTAGCGGTCCGTTCGTGAAGTTCCCGGTGCACCCAAGCACACCGCGTGGCATGGCGGAGTCGGTCCTGACGTGCACCGAGACCGGTCCGACGAGGCGCCAACCGTGCTCGCGTGCCGAGTCAACCACAGCCGCCTCCAACTCCCGGAGAAGTTCGGCCCGGTCGTGTTTGGGATCAATGTCGCTCGGGTTGAGTGCCACAACGAGGTCGTTTGGGATCTGTGGGCCCGCGACCGACTCCGTCACGAGAAAGTCGAGCTGCCGGAGGACCTTGCTGGCGATCACCACCGGATGCATACGGCCTCTGAAGACGGCTGCGCCGGCGCCGTCCACCAGGTTCTCCAGGCGCTGTTCGATGCCGCGGGCGAGATTCATGGGGTTGATTGTATGAACCAGAACAGTTTGTATGACGGAATGAGCCCGGTTCGGTCCTTGTTGGACGGTGACCCAAGGAATCTACGACTCACCCGTGGTACCCTTTCGCACCGCTGGGCGAGTGGCGGAATTGGCAGACGCGCAGGATTCAGGTTCCTGTGAGGTAAAACTCGTGAGGGTTCAAGTCCCTCCTCGCCCACCATGACGTATCGGTCATACGGACCAGACCGTCGTTTCAGGCGGCGCCGCTGGTTGCTGATCATGCTCACACTCATAGCGGTCGTCATCTCCATCGCGTATCTCGTGACGCGCCAGACGGAGCAGCGAGGAGCCGTCGGTTTCTTCGCGGCTGCAGATCAGGCGACCACGCTGCACGCCAGAGCGGCATCTGAACTCGAATCGGCACTCGGATCGATCGGGGTCACCCCCCGTCAGGATTTCATCGGCCGCTTTGAGCGGATAACCGCCATGGCGCAGGAGGCGAACCAACTCCTCGATGTCGAGGTCTCTCCAACGGTTGCGGCACCGTATGGGTTGCTCTCCACAGCGTCCCAGTCATGGTCAGAAGGTGTGGCCGAGGTCGAACGGATCATGATTGATCTCGTCAACGGCGGTTCTGCCAACACCGCCACGAGTGAGCTGACGGCCGCGTTCGATGAACTTCGGGCCGGGGACGCCGCCTACGCCCGGTTCCTCGCGTCACTGGAAACACCCATAGAGTCCGTCGACACCTCCCAGTTCAGTCCGATCGCCTACATCAACCCTGAACCCGCCAATCCTGAGCTCTACAGCGCCATCACGGTCGTGTTGAACGTGTCGACCTCATACGAACTCGCTCCTCACCTCAACGTCATGGTCACCGGCCAGCTCGAGCCCGAACCCGTGAGCCATCGCGGTGGCATCCCACTTCTCCCGTTCAGCGAGACGGTGGACCTGACCGCCATCGTGACGAATACGGGGAACGAGGTCGCGACCTCCGTGGCGGTGACCCTCGAGCTCGTGAACGCCGATGATGGTGACTCCGTGACGACCACCCGGACGATTGCCGAGATTGCAGGAGGCGCATCCTCGTCGGTGGTGTTTCCAGCTCTTGAGATCGTGCCGGATCGCTTGTATCAGGCGAAGTTGACCGTCAAAATCGTGGCGGACAACCGTCCCGACGATGACTCGTGGGACATGAAATTCATCCAGAGTGGGGAGTCATGACCGAGGTGAGCCTTGTGATCGGTGTGGTGGCGCTCGTTGTCGCCGTTCTCGCCGTTGTCCAGATGCAAGCTGTTCGCAGAAAGCTTGCGGTGGTTCCTGACGACGGAAATGTTGTCGAGCTGCTCCACCAACAATCATCGGCGGCAGCGGTCCATGCCGCCACCGTGCACGAACTGGGGGAGCGGGTATCGGCGATTGAAAGTCGCCTGCCGTACGCCATCAGTTACATCGGTGTCGTCGGGTACAACGCGTTTGGCAACATTGCAGGAAACCAGTCGCGGTCGATCGCACTCCTCAACCAACGGGGGGATGGTCTGGTCATCTCCCTGCTTGTGGCGCGTGACGAGACCGTGTTCTACACCAAGCAGATCGCTGGTGGAAAAGGGATCGAGAGCCTCTCGCCGGAGGAAGTGGCAGCAGTGGACCGTGCGCTTGGTCGGTAACCTACGACCCCATGATCGACATCGCCATTCTCCGGTCGCACCGTGACGAGCTCGCTGCCTCGCTTGAACGTCGCGGCGTGGCCGTGGATCTCGATGCGCTCAGTGACCTCGATGAGCGTCGTCGGAGTGTCAGGTCCCGTGCCGAGGAGTTGAGGGCCGACCAGAAGGCCGCTGGCAAGGCGATTGTGACCCTGACGGGGGACGCCAAGGCCGAAGCGATCGCACGTGCTGCCCAACTTGCTGATGACTACCGGGCATTGATCTCTGAGGCGGACGTCCTTGATGAGGAGTTCAACGCAGCGTGGATCCGGCTTCCGAACATGACGGACCCCACGGCGGCGGAGGGACATGCCGAAGAGGACGCGGTGGAGCTTCGCAAGGTCGGCACCCCCCGGACGTTCGAGTTCCCACCAAAGGATCATGTGGAGCTGGGAACGGCCCTTGGCGTGCTTGACGTCGACCGGGCGTCAAAGGTCTCGGGGTCACGATTCGGGTTCGTGATGGGTGATCTTGCAATGCTCGAGTTTGCCCTGGTCCGGTACGCGATGGACACCGTGACGCCACACGGGTTCAAGCCGATGATTCCGCCGGTTCTCGTCCGGGATCACGCTCTGTATGGCACTGGGTTCTTCCCTGGTGACGCCGAACAGGTGTACTCGGTGACCAACGACGATCTATATCTGGTGGGGACGTCGGAGGTACCGATCGCAGCGTTCCATGCGGATGAAATCTTTGACGAGGAGGAGCTGCCGATCCGGTATGCGGGGTACTCGACGTGCTTCCGTCGGGAGGCTGGCACGTACGGGAAGGACACGCGGGGGATTTTCCGGGTGCACCAGTTCGACAAGGTCGAGATGTTCTCGTTCGTGCGACCAGAGGACTCCTCCACGGAACATGAGTTCCTGCTTGCGCGCGAGGAGGAGTTGTTGAGCGGACTTGAGTTGCCGTACCGCGTCGTGAATGTGGCTGCGGGTGATCTTGGGTCCTCGGCGGCGAAGAAGTATGACATTGAGGCGTGGTTCCCGTCCCAGGATCGGTACCGCGAGGTGACGTCGACATCGAACACGACGGATTATCAGAGCCGTCGGTTGAAGATCCGGTATCGAGCCGAGTCGGGGAACGAGTTGGTGCACACTCTCAACGGCACCGCGATTGCGGTGGGCCGCATCCTGATCGCTTTGATGGAGAATCACCAGAACGCCGATGGCTCGATCCGTGTCCCGGAAGCCCTGGTGCGGTACACCGGGTTTGAGCAGCTCACAGCGGGATGAGCAACGGCAAAGTCTTCAAGGACATCGCAGACCGGTACGACCGGTTGAACTCGATCCTCTCGCTTGGTCAGGACCAGAAGTGGCGCAACACGGTGGTGTCCCGTTTACCTGAAGGGCGGATCCTCGATCTTGGTGCGGGAACCGGTGCTGCAAACAGGATCCTGAACCCTCGTGAGGTGGTTGCTCTTGATCCGGCCCCTGAGATGCTCGCGCACAACGGTGCACAGGAGCGGGTCGTGGCGGTTGGGGAGCAGCTTCCGTTTCTCGATGCTTCCTTTGACGCCGTGTTCTCGGCGTACGTGTTCCGGAATCTCGACTCGGTTGACGCCACGATGGCCGAGGTGGCGCGGGTGCTCCGACCCGGTGGCATGGCGGGGATCATCGATCTCGGCAGACCGACCGGAAAGATGAAGGCGAGGATCCATCGGCTCGGAACAGCAGTCGTTCTCCCCGTTGCAGGGATGACCGTGGGTGCCCGTGAGGAGTACTCGTACCTTCACCGGACGCTCGACAAGCACCCCCCACCGCGACAGCTCCTTGCAAACTCCCCTCTCACGCTGGTCGATACCTGGCGGCTCGGCCCCATGGGGTTTGTGTGGGCCGCTCTGTTGCAGAAGCCAGCCACGTGGGTACCATCCCCTGAACCGTGCTAGGTGGGGTGCTAGGGGTGCCCTGAATCCGAAAACCCCTTCATGCGGAGCTGAACTCCCCGCCTGAGGGTGCAAGATCGCGAGTCAAGCGCTGGTTTGGTTGGTGTTGACAACGAGGTCCAGGTGCGGCGGAGCGTCGTGAACCGGGTCAGATCCGGAAGGAAGCAGCCCTAAGCGGTTTGCTCCGGGTGCACCGGGGTTGCCTTGTGAGAGCCGGTCTGCCAGAACGCGTCGTTGGTCGAACATTCGAGGGCGGGGTGCACGGTCTCTCGGAGGGAACCCCATCATGTCGTGGAGCGATGCTTCGAGTGAGGCTCGTATCGGCGGAGGGAGAGGGATTTGAACCCTCGATGCGTTTCCGCATACACGCTTTCCAGGCGTGCGCACTAGGCCAGACTATGCGATCCCTCCAGAAGGCAGGATTGTAGAAGTGAGCAACCAGGTACCGGACTACGCCCAGGCCATGACCATCGCGCTGAGCGAGGCCCGCGCCGCCGTGGATCATGGGGACATTCCCGTTGGGGCGGTGCTCCTCGACCCGGCAGGTGCCGTGGTGGCGTCGGATCACAACCGCAGGCAGGAGCGTGGCGACGCAACCGCTCACGCCGAACTGCTTGTGCTTTCGTCAGGGTCGCGTGCCCAGGGGCAGTGGCGGCTCACGGGGCACACCCTTGTTGTGACCCTCGAACCGTGCCCCATGTGCGCAATGGCTGCGGTTCTCGCGAGGGTGGACCGCATCGTGTATGGGGTCGCCGACCTGAAAGCAGGCGGTGTCTGGTCGCTGTTTAACATCCCCCAGGATGAACGTCTCAATCATCACGTCGATGTGGTGGTGGGGATCATGGGTGAGGAGTGCGAGGCCATGTTGTCAGGGTTCTTCGCATCACAGCGTGGGCAGGGCCAGGAGGACCTCTGAGCCATGGCGTGCCTCTTGTTCTGACTTGTGACCTCGGCCCCCGGTACACTCCCGAGCCGGGAGGGGTGACAGAGCGGCCGAATGTGACGGTCTCGAAAACCGTTGGACCTTTCGGGGTCCCGAGGGTTCAAATCCCTCCCCCTCCGCCAAGAAAACTGTCTTCTGAGACGTTGTTGACGGGCGCCTCTGAGATATGAGTTCCTGCCGTTCCACCCGTTCCTCGTTCGTTGCGCAAGGGGTGGAGGCGTGGTTACTCTGGGGAGGTCACACGGCTGGGATTCTCAACGCAGAAAGGTCATCATGCCGCTCTTTGACTTCTTTTGGATCATGCTGGAGTTGTTCCTCTTCATCATCTGGTTCTGGATCCTCATCTCGATCTTTGGTGACATCTTCCGGAACCCCGAGATGAGCGGAGGACTCAAGGCGGTGTGGATGATTTTTGTGATCATCCTGCCAATGCTTGGTGTGATGATCTACATCGTCGCCAATGGTCGAGGGATGCAGGAACGCACGGAGCAGGCGGCGGCCGCTCAGGAGAAGCGAAACCGGGAGTACATCCAGCAACTCGCCGGCACCGGGCCGAGCACGGCCGACGAACTCACGAAGCTCAAGGCCCTCCGCGACAGCGGCGTCCTGACCGACACCGAGTTCGAAACCCAGAAAGCCAAACTCCTCTCCTAACCGCTCTTCCGCGTACCCAGGGTATGAACCCACCGTGGCGGTGGGTTACAGCCCACAGAATG
>CAZULI010000080.1:0-7198 GCA_964621095.1 uncultured Acidimicrobiaceae bacterium
TCGCAGATCGGAGATCGTGTTCGCGCTGGCCAAGCGGGCCGCTACCCCAAAACTGGGACGCCGGACATTCACCAAGGAGCGAAACTCGCCAACGCGTGGGATACGGCGCCCCTCATTTGTCATGTCAGATGCCATCCCGGTGGATTGTCTGTCTGATCAATCCTTCGCAACATGTGAGGGATGCGGCTCCAAGCGACTGTTGTGACGCCCAGATGTCGCCCAATCACGGATTCCTCAGAACGGAGGTGCCTTGCACAGCAATCCTCATGGAGTCGTCGTTTCCGAGGAATCGGTCTCACCGGACCAAGGGTGTTGCCCAAGCGATGTGACCGAAACCGGAAGTCGACTGACCGTCTCTCGCAAACGATCAAGCACATCCTCAACGGTGAGAATCCGGTCGGACTCGGGGTCCGTTGGCGGGAGGGTGGGACTGTCAGTCACTGGATCCCAGTCTGTTGGGTCGTGGCACATTATAAAGCGCGTCGTACGACGTGGTCCCGTATCGATCTGCCAGCGACACGTTGGAACGTTGGACGCCCGACAGGGCCGTGCTCGTCCCAGCAGGACGGACAGCCCGAGTCGACACGTATCCGTTTGGACGATCGATGGGTTTGGGCATCCCGTCGGTGAGATGGAGGTTCGGCGCGCAGTCAGTCGAGTTGACGAGTTCACGGTTGTGTGAGCTTGCGAGCGACTCACCAACTGGGGCGTAGCAACACACCCCGGTACGCACGGCGTACGGAAAGGCCGTCAGTTAACCCTACCTCGTGGAGGTATGGTTAACTTATCGAACCACCGCCCGCTCGATGACGGCCACCCCACCATGAAGGGAGAACCTCGGTGTCCATGTATGGATTCGAAGCATTGGCAAGCGTCATCTCGCGGCTTGAGATTTCACACGTTTTCGGCATACCCGGCGAGGACGTCATTCGGTTTGCCACGACCATCAATGAAACAGATGCTGAATTCGTGAATGCCCGACACGAGAACCAGGCCGTGGCGATGGCGATGGGCTATGCACACTTTGGTTCAAGGATCGGCTTGGCAGTCATTACCGGGGGTCCAGGGTTCACGAATGCCCTGACGGCCATCAACACCGCTGCGCGAACCGGATCTCGGGTGATGATCGTGACCGGCCAAAGTGACCTTGCCTTCAAGAACTTTCCCGTAAAGGAGCTGTGTGCCCAAATCGGGATCCGAGTTCTTGAGGTGACCAATCCGAGTGACTTGGACGAGCCGTTTGACGACCTCGTGCACCACACAATGTTGGGCAACGTCAGCGTTGTGTTGCTTACCTCCGGGTTCGACAACGCTGAGGTTGAGTGGGAGCCAGGACAGGGTCAACTCACTGAGCACAACGGCAGCCCAGAGCCACTCGATGATGCGGCCATGAGGGCCGATGCATCCCGCCTTGCGGACTTCCTGGAGCTGGACTGGGCAGCGAGCAAACCTGTCATACTCGGCGGATTCGGGGCACTCCAATCGGAGGCCGAGAACGAACTACTGGAGCTCGCCCAACTCCTGGGTGCCATCACGACAACGACGTTGCGCAGTCCGGGTTTTCTCGGAAGCGACCCCTTTCACGTCGGTATTTGTGGCACCTTCTCGTCGCCGCTGGCCACGAGCTTGTTCGCCGAAGCTGACTGTCTTCTCGCATTTGGCGCATCCCTCAATAGGTTCACCACGTATGGCAATTCATTGTTCGGACCAGGATGCGCCATGGTCCAGGTCGACTCCAATGTGGAAAGTATCGGCCGGTTCGTTCCCATCGAAGAAGAACTCAGCTTCAACTGGGATGTACGAGCGTTCGTGAGTGTCCTGCTCGACGAACTCAAATCTCGTGGAGTTCACCGGCAAGGTTTCCGTACACCCGAATTGCAGACTGAGCTCGGGACCTACCGCCCGGAAGTGGAGTCTCCCGCCAACACCCCCGGTTTGGTGGACCTTCGAGTTGTCGCCGGACTCCTCAGCGATCTGATACCGCCAGTGCGGAACATTGTCATCGACGGTGGAAGACAAGCCACATACATGATCCCGTACCTGCGGCCGGAACCGGGACGATTCTTTCTGCAGACCACGAATGGAGGGGCCATCGGCCTGAGTATGGGCGCCGCCATCGGTGCGTCGTTCGCCCGGCCGGATGCAGTGACACTCCTCGGAATCGGAGACACAAGTTTCCTGATGTCGGTGGGTGACCTCGACACAGCGGTCAGGTACAACCTCCCCATCGTGGTTGTCCTTGGAAATGATGAAGCACTCGGATCTGAGGAGGTGTATCTCGAGATGAACGGCATCACATCTGACATTGTGAAGGTCCCTTCTCCATCGCTTGTGGATGTGTCGAAGGCATTCGGTGCACGTGTATTCACCATACGTTCAGTGGAAGATATCCACGACATTGCCAGCGAACTCACGTCCCTGAGTGCGGGTCCCGTGGTACTCGAATGCCATCTTGACGTCTCGCCCCCTGCAACATCGCATGAATTTGCATTCTCCAAACAACTCCGGTGATCGGATCCCCCCAACGGAGTGATTTGTCGGCGCGCCCCAGAAGCGCAGGGCAGTGACAAGACAACGTTGACGATTCTTCTGAAAACGGCCTGGCGGTCAACTTGAAAACAGGACACCAGGATTGAGAATCGACAGCGGATCCCATGCCGCTTTCATTCCTCTCATGATGGCAATATCTTCGTCGCTTCTCATGAGATGCAACCACGGTGCCTTGGCGGTCCCGATGCCGTGTTCCGCGCTGATAGATCCGCCGAACCGTCTCACCATATGGAACACCATCTCGTCAATCTCGAAGTCGTCAGCATCCAGTCCGAGAATATTCACGTGAAGGTTGCCATCACCCACGTGCCCGAACAGAATGGGTTCAGCGTTTGGTCGCTGCCTCACAATTTCCCGTCGGATGTCGGTCTCAAAAGCTGCGAGCTCACTGAGCGGTACCGAAACATCAAGCTTGTGTGGAACCCCCCGGGTACTGATTGCTTCCGTGTGGCGCTCGCGGTAACTCCAGAGGCGGGCTTGCTCAGACGCTGCCACCGCAACAGCCACATCAAGAACGCCAGGGGCTTGTTCAACGACATCGGCGATCTCAGTCACCGAGTCAGCCCTGCTCGCGCATTGAAACAGGAGATATGCGGGGTAAGGCTTCGCAAAGGGCATCGGAACGTTGCATGCGCTCACAACCAATTGCAACCCGTCGGCGTAGAAACCTTCAAGGACCTCCAGCGTCGGTAGGGAATCCCTCAAGACTGATCCGAGTGTCATCATCGCCTGAGTGTCCGCTACGGCGATCAAACATGTGACGCGATGTTTCCAGGAGGGGATCAACCTGAGGCGGATAGCCGTCAGAATTGCGAGTGTGCCCTCGCTTCCCGCCAAGAGAGATGGAAAGTGGTATCCAGAATTGTCCTTCGGCAAACCGGCCAAATGATGGAGGGTTACGCCAGACGTGGTGACCGCCTGCACACCCGCGACTTGGCGACGCATCGGTCCGTACCGCATGGCAAGGACTCCCCCTGCATTGGTGGCAACCATTCCGCCAACCGTGGCGGAATCCCGTGACGCGATGTCCACCGGAAACTCCAGATTCTCCAGTCTTGCCGCTCGCTGAAAGTCTCCCAGGGTGCAGCCTGCTCCGACGGTGACTTGGTTGCTGAGGTGATCGAACTCACCGATGGCGTTCAGCCGTCGAAGACTCAGGACCACCTCACCTCCACGTGGGACCCCGCCCCCAACCAACCCTGTATTACCGCCCTGAGGGACGATCGGAAGACCCTCGGCAGCACACACCTTTGCGACAGCGGCGACTTCGTCGACCGTACCTGGCCGGACCACCAGTCGAGCGTCGCCCGAGTAACGTCCGGTCCAATCTCGTTCATACGGCGCTCGGAGGTCAGCGTCGGTCAGGCAATGATCGCTACCGACGATGCTTGCGATCAGGTTGACTACCCGGTCATCGGTATTGCCATCAACCATCAGACAACCTGCGGCACGGGGCTTCGACCCTGATCATGCGGTGCTGGGATTTCTCTTGAGATCCTGCAGCGCCGTTTCGATCGCCTCCAGAGTCACTGCCACATCATCATCAGTGTGCACGGACGACACCATTCCTCCTGAACGCATGAAGTCAACTCCCTGCTCCAAGAGGGCTCGGCGGAAACGTATGTTCAGGGGATGAGCTTTGCAATCCTTTACCAGCGTTGTCCGATCGAACGACAGAACGGTTCCATCGAGCTCAGCCTCCAGACCAGTGCCGATATGGAGGTGGAACAGCGAAGCAATGCCATACGCAGCACCCTCCACGCCCAGCTCACGCAAAATCTTGTTGGTCCCCACCTTCAACTTGGTGTTCGTTTTCTCCGCCTGCGCCTGCGGCTGCCCACTCTGCAACTCCTCGAGCGCCGCAATACCTGCAGCCGCCGACATGGGGTTTCCGTTGGATGTTCCGGGATGGGGAACCTTCTTCCCTCCGCTACCGGTCGGACTCAACAGGGACAGAACATCCTGACGCCCCACGACTGCCGCCCCCGGCAACCCACCCGACACGGCCTTCGCCAAAGTACTCATGTCCGGAAGGATGTTGAACCGCTCCTGTGCTCCCCCGGGCGCCAGCCTGAAGCCGGAGATCACCTCGTCAAAGATGAGCAACGTACCGGTTGCAGCCGTGATGGACCGAAGCGTTTCCAGGAAGTCGGTGTGAAGCGGTACGGTCCCGAATGACGGCCCAGTGGGCTCAACGATGACAGCAGCCACCTCACCTGTATTGAGCTCCTGCTCAATCGCTTCCGCCGCCTGATCAGAGAACGACAGCATTGAGTTGCAAACCTCATCGGGGATACCTGGTGAGGAAGCGTTCTCATACGGTGCTCTGAATCCACACATCGCATAGTCATGCCAGCCGTGGAAATGGTCGTGCAAGCGTATGACCTTGGATCGGCCGGTGAAGGCGCGAGCCAGTCTTAGGGCGAGCAGCGTGGCTTCTGTACCTGAGGCGCAGAAACGAACGAGATCGGCGCAAGGGACCATATCCCGAATCAACTCCGCCCATCTCACTTCCAGTTCGTGAGATGCTCCGAAGTGCATTCCTTGGGAAGCCTGCTCCTGAACGGCCTTGACAATGGACGGGTGACCATGTCCAAGAATCAGCGATCCATGGCCCATCCAGTAATCGATGTACTCTCGCCCATCAACGTCCCATTTTTTTGAACCATTGGACCGCTGCATGTACAGAGGGAATGGTTCTGAGACACGAGAGTCGTGAGCCACTCCTCCTGGTAAAACCAAACGTGCTCTTTCGAACAGTTCACTTGAGGTGGGGTAGGTTGATTGCCACACATCGGCTAGTCCCGCTGGCGAACCGTCCACTGAGCACACTCCTGTAATCGTTCCATCTTCGGTCGACGAGACCTAGCAGACCCAAACCGACTCATGCCTCGACACTTCTTTGGTGCGTGGCCCTACACCGATGCCATCTTGGTCCGGAGTTCTGCCGTCGACGCCTCGTCCACGGTGACTCCATCCTCTAGAAATACCACGCCGTACAGACGAGCCGCCGCATCTACGGTGACCTTCTCGTCACGCACGTCATCGGCCACAAGTTCAACATCCCGTTCCAACGGTGAACCCCACCCGCCACCTCCAGCGGTGGAGTGCCGCAGCAAGTCTCCCTCGCTCATTCTCCGGGTGAACTTGGAAGGCAGCGACTCTGCAACATCGGTTCCACCAGGACTCCACTCGTTCGCACTCGGAGCGCCGGTTCCTCCTCCGTGCAACCCATATGGCTGAAAGCGACGTCGATCGCTTCTCACCTGGAGCTGGGCATCCTTTTCAAGCAGACGCCAAGCTCGCCTCGCGCCCATCCCGCCCCGGTACTTGCCAGCGCCCCCGCTGTCTTGGATCAAGCTGTACTCCTCGATGCGCAGCGGGTACTCCACCTCGATGACTTCGATGGGTGTGTTTGCCATATTCCCCAGGGGCATCGTGATTCCTTCCACACCGTCCCTGTCCGGCCGACCACCCCAGCAATTGCACAAGAACTCCACAAACACAAACGGCTTCCCGTGCTCGTCATATCCGCCAATCGCGACACCGGAGTTGCCGCCTTCACCAGCTGCGAATACCTGATCCGGAGCCATCTGAGAAAGGGCTCCGAACAACGTGTCGTACAGACGGAACCCCGTCAGGGCGCGAGCAGCAACGGCAGCGGGAAGCTCGCATGACAAGATGGTTCTTGGAGGAAGGACCACTTCAATGGGTCTGAACACACCTCCATTGTTTGGAGTGATCGGATCCAGCAGACAACGAACCACCGCGTACACAGTGGACCTTGTAAAAGCAGCGGGTGCGTTGATTGCGCCACGCACCTGGGGAGATGTGCCCGTGAAGTCAAACTTGAGGGAATCTCCACGCTTTTCGACGGAGACCTTCAGCGCGATTGGTTCGTCATCCTGCCCGTCGTTGTCAATGTAATCCGTGAAGTCGTAGGTTCCATCCGGAAACCGGGCAATGGCGGCACGTGTCAAACGCTCGGAATATGCGAGCAACTCTTCAATACACGCCTCCACTGTGCTTGACCCGAATTTCTCCAGCACTGCGAGGTAGCCCTGGACGCCAATGTGGCCTGCTGCCAATTGTGCTCGCAGGTCACCCATCACTTTGTCGGGAACTCGAACGTTCGTCTCCAATAGTTTGATCAAACCTTGATCGAGTTCTCCCCGGCGAGCAAGCCTCAATGCGGGGAACCGGATGCCTTCGGCGTAGATCTCCGTGGAGTCAGACGCATTACTACCTGCTACACGTCCGCCCATGTCGGTATGGTGGACCACCGTTGCGCTGAAGCCGACGAGCTTGTCGCCATCGAAAATCGGCATGAACATGAAGATGTCCGGAAGATGGATGGCGCCATCGTATGGGTCATTCAAGAAAAATATATCCCCCGGGCCGAGATCATCGCCGAACTCGCGGAGCACTGAATTCAGTGCGGAGGGGATTGTCCCCAAATGGAAAGGAATCGTTGGTCCCTGCGCCAGCAGTTCACCATCGGCGGTGCAAAGGGCGGTTGAGAAATCCCAGTTGTCCTTGACCACGGTTGAGTACGCCGTTCGGACAACGGTCAACGCCATTTCCTCTCCGATTGCGTCCAATGCGGCACGAACCAACTGAAATGTCACTGGGTCGATCACTGTTTTCT
>CAZULI010000081.1:0-7171 GCA_964621095.1 uncultured Acidimicrobiaceae bacterium
CTCGATTGTGGCTACATGATGCCCCAGTACCTCGCAGCGGCGCTCGTGTCGGATTCCAAGACGCTCGCACACCCCGACAGCGTCGACTCGATCCCCACCTCAGCGAACCAGGAGGATCACGTGTCGATGGCGGCAAACGCCGGGAGGCATCTGCGCCGGGTCGTGTCGAACATCGAAACGGTGGTCGGAATCGAACTCGTCATGGCTGCGCAAGCCATCGAGATGAGGATGGAGGTTGCCAAGGTCGGCCCCGAGGCGTTGTCGAAGCCGACGGCGGCCGTATTGAATCTGGTCCGGTCCACCCCGACCTCGGATGGTCGCGGGATCGACTTCCTCACCCACGATGTCGTGATGTACCCACGTCTGCGTGCCGCCACCGAGTTGGTCCATTCCTGGGCCGTCCTTGATGTCGTTGCCGAAACGCTCGAGAAAGGAGCACAACCATGACCACCAACCGATCAACCAACAGCGAGATCCTCCATGACGTGCGCGCCCAACGTGGTGACACGCTTCGATGCAAGGGGTGGAAGCAGGAGACGATCCTCCGCATGCTCGAGAACAACATGGAGGTTGCCGAGTACCCCGAACGACTGGTCATCTACGGCGGCATCGGCAAGGCCGCACGCAACTGGGAGTCGTACCACGCGATCGTGGAGTCGTTGAAGAACCTTGAGGACGATGAGACCCTCGTTGTCCAGTCGGGGATGCCCGTTGCCGTCTTTGCCACCCATGAACTCGCCCCACGAGTGGTGATGGCAACGACCAACTTCGTCCGCCCCTCGTGGCAACGGTTCTTCGAACTCGAGGACGCCAACCTGACGATGTTTGCCCAGTACACCGCCGCCCCATGGCAGTACATCGGGACCCAAGGAGTGATCCAGGGCACGTTTGAAACGCTGCGGTCCGTCGCCGACATCCACCTTGATGGGTCGTGGGTGGGACGAATCCTGGTGTGTGCCGGCATGGGTGGGATGGGTGGCAACCAGCCGCGTGCCATGACGATGCTTGGCGGGGTCGCCGTGTGTGCTGACCCGAATGAGCGTGTCATCCGCAACCGGATCGAGGCCGGGTACTGCGACGTCCTTGCCGACTCGATCCCTCACGCGCTCGAGCTTGCCACCACCGCTGCCCGTGAGGGGCGTGCCGTCGGCATCGCGGTCGTGGCCAACGCAACCGAGTTGTTCGAGTACTGCCTTGAGCACGACTTCAGACCCGACGTTGTCACGGAGATGACACCGGCACATGACCCGGTCGCGTACATCCCGGTCGGGTACACGGTGGAGGAGGCAGCCGAGTACCGCAAGCGTGATCGTGACGGATACTTCGAAACCGCCCGGGATGCGATGGTGCGCCAGCTCACGGCGATGAACGCGTTCTACGACCGTGGCGTGCCCACCTTCGAGTACGGCAACCAGATTCGCCGCCAGTGTGAGGAGCACGGGTTCAAGGATGCCATGAAGATTCCCGGCTTCGTCTCGGCGTACCTCCGTCCTCTGTTCCTTGAGGGGCGTGGTCCGTTCCGTTGGACGTGCGTGTCGGGGGATCCCGCCGATCTTGCACGTCTTGATGACCTGTGTCTCGAACTGTTTGCCGACGACGAGCTCGTCACCCGGTGGATCAAGCTTGCTCGAGAGCACGTTCCGATCGAGGCGTTGCCGGCCAGGGTCTGCTACCTCGGGTTCGGACAGCGCAAGAAGTTCGGGTTGGCGGTCAACGAGTTGATCAGAACCGGGGAGGTCCGCGGTCCGGTGGCGTTCTCCCGGGACAATCTCGACTCCGGTTCGATCATCAACCCGACGTTTGAGTCCGAGAACATGCCTGACGGGTCAGATTTCATCTCTGACTGGCCGTACCTCAACGGGCTGCTCAACGCCTCGGCGATGTGCGACCTGATCGCGATCCAGGCGAACTACGCCATGGGGGACTCGGTCCACACCGGTGTGACGATGATCGCCGACGGTACCGATGTGGCTGCGTACCGGCTCAAGGCGGCGTTGACGGTTGACAGCGGGATCGGTGTGGTGCGTCACGCACAGGCCGGGTACCAACGCGCCAAAGAGGTTGCCGAGAGCATCGGTCCCGATGAGGGTCTCACCGTACCGCTCTGGTGGACACGGGAGGCGACGTTTGGCCCCGATGAAGGCTGACGAGCGTCATGCCGATCTGGTGATCCGCAACACCAGCGAGGTGCTCACCTGTGCCGCCGACGCTCCTGACGGCGTGGGACGCATCCTGGGTGGCGAGATCGTCATCGATGGCGATCGGATCGTTGCCGTCGGCACCTCGCACGGGTACCGCGCACGTCGGTACCTGGATGCCGAAGGGGGCGTTGTGATGCCGGGGTTCGTCGATGCCCACACCCATGTGGTGTTCGGCGGATCCCGAGTCGAGGAGTACGCCGCACGCGTCGGGGGAGGCGAACCTCCCCCGGGTGCTGCGGTCGGGATCATGGGGACGGTCTCAGCGACCAGGGCCACGTCACACGATGACCTTGTGTTCCAGAGCCGTGCGCGACTCGATGAAATGCTCATCTCGGGGACGACGACCGTCGAGAGCAAGAGTGGGTACGGACTGGCTCCTGATGTCGAGCGCCGTCTGCTCCAGATCAACGCCGAACTGAACGACAGCCACCCCATCGACGTCGTCTCGACGTATCTCGGAGCCCACGCCATTCCTGACGATCTCACACCCGATGAGTACGTCGACCAGATCGTCGACCTCATCCCCGAGATCGCCAGCGAGCATCTCGCCGACTTCTGTGACGTGTACTGCGATGAGGGGTACTTCACCGTTGCCCAGACACGGCGCATCCTCGAAACCGGCCTGGCGCATGGACTCGCACCAAAACTGCATCTTGACGCGTACAGCCACACGGGTGCGGCGTTGCTTGCGGTCGAGCTTGCGGCGACCAGTGTGGATCACATGAACTGCACGCCGGTCCGAGACCTTGAACAGCTCGCTCAAGCAGGCGTCGTTGGGGTGTACATGCCATGTCTTGATCTCGCAGTCGCCCATCCACGACCGTTCAATGCTCGTGCTGCCACGGAGGTTGGCATGGAACTTGCTCTGGCAACTGACATCTGTCCCGGGTGTTGGGTCACGGACATGCAACTGGTCATCGCGCTCGCTTGCCGCAACGGGGGGATGACGGTGGCAGGTGCGATTCGGGCCGCAACCCATGGTGCAGCGCTGGCCGTGGGCCGGGCGGACGACGTCGGATCACTGGTGGCGGGGAAGTTGGCCGATGTCATCGTCCTTGACGTTCCCCGTCATGAAGAGCTTGCTTATCGGATCGGGCGCAATAGTGTCAGGACCGTGATCAAGGCCGGGCAAGTCGTGGTGGGGGGTGCTTCGTGAATCGGACCATTCACGCCGAGTACGCCTGGCTCGGGGGTGACTCGGTGACCGCCGATGTGCGGATCACGGTCGAGGGCGACCGGATTCTCGCCGTTGAACCCATGACCCCACCCCAACCGAACGATGAACGATTGCTGGGGTTGACGGTTCCCGGCTTGGTGAACACCCACTCGCACGTGTTCCACCGCGCCATCCGGGGACACACCCAAAGCGGCGTTGCCGATTTCTGGCGGTGGCGTGACCTCATGTACCGGGTTGCGGGCATCCTCACCCCGGACACCTTCTATGACCTTGCGTACGCCACCTACGTCGAGATGGCTCTTGCCGGTATCACCGCCGTTGGGGAGTTCCACTATCTGCATCACGATCGGGACGGGACGCTGTACGCGGATCCCAACGAGATGGGGCGTGTCGTGATGCGTGCTGCCACCGACGCAGGGCTGCGGATCACGCTGCTTGACACGTGCTATCTGCGCGCCAGCACCGATGATGCGCCGCTCACCGGTGTCCAGACACGGTTTGGTGACGGCTCGTGGGAGGGGTGGGCAGAGCGCGTGGGTCACCTCTCCGATCATGGGAGGACCCGGATCGGAGCCGCCATCCACAGCGTTCGGGCCGTTCCTCGCGAAGCGCTCGCCCCGCTGGCGTCATGGACGACGGACCGGGCCATGCCACTCCATGTGCACCTGTCAGAGCAGCCTGCCGAGAACGACGCCTGCCTCGCAACCTACGGCGTCACCCCGACACGTCTCCTCGCCCAGGAGGGGGTCCTGGGCAAGACAACGACAGCCGTCCACGCAACCCACCTGACCGCTTCAGACATCGGTGATCTCACCTCATCAGGAACAACGATCTCGATGTGCTGTACGACCGAGCGTGATCTCGCCGACGGCATCGGACCAGCGGTCCGGCTGCATCACGGGGGGTCTCCGCTGTGTGTCGGATCGGACGCCCACATGATGATCGACCTGTGGGAGGAGGCCCGTGCCATCGAGCTCAACGAACGACTCGCAAGTGGCGTGCGGGGACACCTGCCCAGCGCGGAGCTGATGACCGCCCTCACCGCTTCGGGTGCCCACTCCCTCGGCTGGGAATCAGGACGGATCGCTCCCGGGGCGCTGGCCGACCTCACGACCGTGTCGGTTGACTCCCCCCGTACGGCCGGATCACGCACGGGGGAGATGCTGGCACACGTGGTGTTCGCTGCCACGTCCGGCGATGTGACCGATGTGATCGTCGACGGGCGGGATGTGGTTCGAGGCGGTCGTCACGTGGGCGAGGAGAACCCCGGTTCCAGGTTGAACGACGCCATTGCTGCCGTGTTGGTCGAGAGCTGACCTTCGTCCATCGCGTCTGCCAGCAACACTGCTACGTCGGCAAGATGCTGACGGGCGTTGATCTCCCACGAGCGGTCGCAACGATCCTTCGGGCCGGCAACCGTGAGAGAACCGATCACCCCCGATGTGCCGATCACCGGGACTGCAACCGCAACAGCGCCTTTCATCAACTCTCCTCGCGACACCGCCACCTGCTCTCTCCGTATCCGTTCAAGTGATGCAACCAACTCGGTCCGGGTCGGTGTGTTCGGGGTGAACGGCGTGAGCACGTCCTCGATGACACGGTTGCGCACCGCGTCGGGGGCGAAGGCAAGGAGGATCCGCTGACCGGCGCCCCCGTAGAGGGGGAGCAGATCCCCGACCTGGAACACGAACCGAACCGGTTCCGCGGATTCCACCTGAGCTGCACAGAGACACTGCTCCGCGACACGAATGGTGAGAACTGCGGTTTCCCCGGTCGCCCTGGCCAGTATCTCGAGATACGGAGTTGCGAGGTCTGAGATCTGGTTCGCTGGTGCCCCGGTCAAACTTCGGGTGATGCGCGGTCCCACCATGTATCCATCGTGGTCCCGTACGAGAAACCCGTGGGTGACCAGTGTCTGCAGAAAGCGGTAGGTCGTGCTGGGTGGCAACCCCAGCTCCCCAGCGATGGACTTGGCGTCACGGTGCCTCCCATCGAGGATCTCGCTCAACACGGCGAGACCTTTGCTGAACGATGTCTCACGCTGGGTACGAACCATTCCCTCACCTCTGCGTCACAACATGGCCTCACACCACCATACCGACGACGGATGATCGGGTCCCACGTGGGGTGTTCTCCAGCACCTACCCGAAGTGGGTTGCGAACTTCTCGGCGAGGAGGTCAGGGGTGACCTTGCCGAAGATTCGTTCGAGGATCACGCCTTCACTCGAGATGATGTACGACGCGGGAAGCCCGAGCGGGCGGTACTCGCTGTCAACCGTGCCACCTTCATCGAATCCAATGGTGTACGACACCTGGACCTGATCAAGGAACGCCTGAGCCTCAGCAGTGGTGTCTTGGACCGAGACCCCGATGAACGCAACGTCCGGGTTGGCCGCTGCCGCGAGGTCAATCGCTGGCATCTCCTCCCGGCACGGGAAACACCATGACGCCCACAGGTTCAGGAAGACGGGTCGTCCATCGTTGGCGATGTGCTCATCGAGGTTGAAGGTTCCACCGTCGGCCGTGGGCACCACGAAAGCGGGTGCAAGCCCGAGATTGCTCACTCCCTGGTCGCTCTTGTCCAAACCGTTGTTCGATGGAGTGCCAGCATTGGGGGAGCACGCCACCATCGCCACTGACAGGACGACGAACAACACACCAGCGCGCATGCTCGATGATCTCATGGCGGGAACGGTAGAGCCACGCGTTGGCTAGCTGCACGACCCCTTGGGATGGGTGGTTCCCCGGTTCCGGCCCGTGCCCCAACCCTGCTCGTGGGGAGGAAATCTTCGGGGATTCCTCGTCCACCATTTCGCATGCAGGTGCCCGGTAGGCTTCAGAGCCGAAACACAATGCACAGCCGACGTCACGCGGCGTACGAACGGAGAAGGATCAAGTGAGCCACGACCCCTTTTCAGCCAAAGAGATCATCGACACCCCCCTTGGTGAACGGACCATCTATCGGCTCGATGCCCTCAAGAGCATGGGCGACATCGATGCTCTGCCGTACTCGATCAAGGTCCTTCTCGAGTCGGTGCTCCGCAACCATGACGGGCGGGTTGTCAGGGACGAGGACGTCGCCGCGGTTGCCCAGTACGACGCCTCCAAGGTGGGGAGTCAGGAGATCGCGTACAAGCCAGGACGGGTGATCCTTCAGGACTTCACGGGGGTGCCATCCGTGGTCGACCTCGCCGCGATGCGGTCGGCCGTGGTCAAGATGACGGGGGACGAAGCGGCAGCGGAGAAGGTCAACCCGTTGGTACCGGTTGATCTCGTGGTGGACCACTCGGTTCAGGTCGACTCGTTCAACAGCCGGGATGCGCTCGGGATCAACTCCGACCTCGAGTTTGAACGGAACCGGGAACGGTACGAGTTCCTCAAATGGGGGCAGTCGGCGTTCAACAATTTCTCGGTCGTCCCCCCCGCCACCGGCATTGTTCACCAGGTCAACCTTGAGTATCTCGCCAAAGTCGTGTGGGACAACAACGGGACGTTGTACCCGGACTCCCTGGTGGGGACCGACAGCCACACCACGATGATCAACGGGCTCGGAGTCGTGGGGTGGGGTGTTGGTGGCATCGAGGCGGAAGCGGTGATGGTCGGCCAGCCGATCTACATGCTTCTCCCCGAAGTGGTCGGGTTCAAGCTGACCGGGTCCCTCCCCGACGGCTCCACGGCGACCGACCTTGTCCTCGTCGTCACCGAGATGCTGCGTGCCCACGGCGTGGTGGGCAAGTTCGTCGAGTTCTACGGCCCTGGCCTCGCCGAGATGCCCGTGGCGAACCGGGCGACG
>CAZULI010000082.1:0-7146 GCA_964621095.1 uncultured Acidimicrobiaceae bacterium
CCGGCGGGCAGCCGGGTTGGCTGATGTGGTGGTGTCCACCGGTGGCGTTTCGATGGGGGAGTACGACTACGTCAAGCAGGTGCTTGGTGAGATGGGATCCGTCGACTTCTGGAAGGTTGCCATGCAGCCGGCCAAACCGTTTGCGTTTGGGTTCATCAACGGTGTGCCGCTCTTCGGGCTCCCCGGCAACCCTGTCTCCACCTTTGTTGCCTATGAACAGTTCGTCCGACCAGCGCTGCTCCACATGATGGGTGCAACCGCCTTGTTCCGTCCAAGGATCATGGCCACCATGGGAGAGGACGTTTCCACCCCGTCTGACCGGGAGGTGTTCGTCCGGGTGATCCTCGCCACCGACGCCGACGGCAGGTTCGTCGCTGTCAAATCGGGTGGCCAGGACTCGAATGTGCTCTCAGCGCTGGCCCAGGCGGAAGCGTTTGCGGTCGTGCCGGTTGGGACGGGTTCCCTTTCTGCCGGCGACCCTGTCACACTTGAGATGTTCACCTGGGAGGAGAAGCGGGGACGTGATGGCTGAGATGAACCACCTCAATGAGGACGGGACCGTTCGCATGGTCGACGTCGGTGCCAAGGGGGTGACGGACCGTCGTGCCGTGGCGGTCGCTGAGGTGTCGATGCAGGAGGGGACCAGGGATCGTCTGTTCTCGGGCGACCTTCCCAAAGGTGACGCCCTGGCAACGGTTCGCATCGCAGCGATCCAGGCAACGAAACGCACCCCCGATCTGATCCCTCTCTGCCACCCCCTCCAGCTCACCGGTGTCGATGTCAGCATCGAGCGCATCGAATCGGGTGCGCGCATCTCGGTCGAGACCCGCCTGAATGGGCGTACCGGCGTCGAGATGGAAGCCATGACCGGTGCAGCCGTTGGTGCTCTTGCGCTCTATGACATGATCAAGGGGATTGACCGCTCTGCTCTCATCTCCTCGGTCCGGCTCGAACACAAGAGTGGTGGCAAGTCAGGTCACTGGGACCGACAGGAGGGACAACCGTGAGCGGCTTTCGGGCTGCGGTTGTCACGGTGTCCAACTCAGTGGCAGCGGGAAGCTCTGACGATCGCTCTGGGTCGATCCTTGAGGAGAGGTTGACGGACCTCGGGTTCGATGTTGTGGCGCGAGTCGTGATCCCTGATGGTGTCACATCCGTTGAGATGGCGCTGTCGGAGCTCGTGCCGGATCACGATCTCATCATCACGACCGGGGGCACCGGTCTCTCGCCCACGGACCTCACCCCCGAGGGAACGCTGCGGGTCATTGATCGGGTGGTCCCGGGGATCGCCGAAGCGATGCGGTCCGCAACGTTCGGCAGGATCCCGTTTGGCATGCTCTCGCGGGGGGTGAGCGGTGTCGCTGGGTCGTGTCTGATCATCAATCTTCCCGGATCGCCCAAGGCTGTTGCGGAAGGCCTTGATGTGATTGGAGAAGCCCTCGAGCATGCGGTGGCGCTCGCGACAGGGAATTTTGGACGACACGACTGATGGCGCCGTATCCTTAGGATCTCATACGAGTTGCTGATACGTCGGTGCCATGACCATCATGGAACCTTCAAGACCACAGCCAAATACTCCAGACCGCCCCATCCCGTGCCTACGCTCGGGTTGCTGGCGGAGTAAGAGGAAACCCAAGACCAATGCCGATTGTCGTTTTCATCCTGATCGCAGGGCTCTGGGCCGCTTTTCTCCTTCCGTCATTCTTTGACCACAAGCGACGCGGACCCAAGGCGACAACTCGTGATTTTGCCCGAACGCGCCAGATGCTCGCAGCGGTGGCAAGGTCCCAGCCCGACAGCGACGCATACATCCGCAAGCATGCGCTGGTCCGGCGCCAGCAGATTCTCATCGGCATGGGAGTCGCTTCGGCGGCAACGTTGCTGTTTGCCACATGGACTGGATCGCTCCCGTGGTTGTATCTCAACATCGCGATCAACGTTTTGATCGCTGGCTATGTGGCGCTCCTGTTGACCGTCAAGCAACGTCGGGCGATCCAGCGGACCATCGTCACCCCGATCACCCATGCTCCCCAGCGGACGTTGGCCGCCGTCCCCCAGCCGTCCTCCTACGCAACCGACGAAGCCGCGACCGTCCGCGTCATCGCCGGATAGCCTCTTGGCGCGGTGTTCACCGTTGGCGTTCCGACGTTGGCGATTCGCCGTTGATGGCAGCCACAGGGGAACTCACCGAGAGAACTCGCTGAGTCGGGTACGATTCCCCCTTCCGGGGGTGTAGCTCAGTCCGGCAGAGCACTACGTTCGCAACGTAGGGGCCAGGGGTTCAAATCCCCTCACCTCCACCGACTCGAGTTCGCCATGTTCAGATTCAGGTCTCTCCACACTTGGAGCCTTGATACCTCCCATCCGTTTGGCGACGAGTTGGAACGGTCCAAGAATCCTATGTGTGCAGATTGTGCGCTCGAGTGCGAGCCCGTCACGCTCATGCATTGGCGAATGCTCAGGTGCCGAAGGTCATGCGTACAGACCCGATGTTCAAGCCGCAGGCCTTGTTGATCAGCGACGTTATGCCACCGGTGCTCACTGACAGCGATTCTGTCGGTTCTGATACTCCTGTCGCCGCGGCTTCCAGATCCAGGATCAGCTTGTCGATCCCTGCTTGGATCTGTTGATCCGGAGACACCGGCAGACTGGCGAACCAGTCTTTCACTGTAGTAACGGTGTCGAGAGGGGGGTTGAGCCAAACTGAACCGGGCGCTTGCATGACTTGGGGAACGTCGGCAGGAATTCCTTCGCAAAACCCCTCATTTCCTTGAGCGCTGTCGGAGGCACACGCGCTGGTGAGGAGGACAAGCACAACGATGGCAGTGAACATTCTCAGTTGTCCGCTCGACAATCTATCGCTCCGATCCGGCGCTATCGACAAGGGATTGGACACTGGACAGCAAGAATGAGCCAACTCGTTGATCTCGGACCTCAGAGGGCTCCGTGGCCGATGAGCTGCGCGCAGCTGCTACTTCGGCGTCAGTAACTGCCAGAACGAGCAGTGATCGTGCCTTGACACGATTCTCCGTCACATCGAACACGCCGTTGTCGGCACTGAGCGGAACGACGAAATCACCGATTGAGACGATCCCGGGCGAGTCGTCCGCAGGAAGGTATTCACCGAATACCAGGAGCTTTGATCCATATGCGAATTCAGTGAGCTCTGGAACTTGAACAACGCTCTGGTCAATCAGCCCAACCGTGAATTTGCGGTTGAGCGCAAGACTCTCGGGAACCTTGTAGTAGTGATCCACGGATACCTCAAGAAACACCATCGGGACCCCAGTGTCAGAGGATTCCTCATCGCCGTCGACCTCGTAGCCGACTGAATGACCGACCGTCACGACAGCGACAACGTCCGCACCAGTGAAAAGGGATTCGAGGGACTCGTAGGATTGGTAGGCACCTGTCAATACAGGCTTGGGTGTCGACAAGCCATCACGTACAACGACGATCGATCCAACACCAAGCGCTATTGCTGAGGAGACGATGACGAGCCAGGTCGCCAGTGTTGCCCTCGCTGTGGGCGTCGAGACAGGACCAACGGGAGACGTCTCCTCCTCGACTTTCCACCCCATTCTCTTTGGCGGTTCTGGGATTCCTCTAGTGGTAGACATTCTGAACTCCATTCACGTCGTTTGCGTGGGGGCCACCCGTGACACCGCAGTTGTCAAGTGCCCATGTCGGATCCGAACGCATCACCACCGGGTTGCTGCATCCCAGGCTCGAGTGGGCCAGCCCATAGGCGTGGCCAAGTTCGTGGATACCAACAAGCTCTCGCTCAGCGGTGCTGAGGGAACTCATCGTTCGCGTGTTGTATTTGATGTCGACGTTTTCGTTGTACCAAACCTGACCTCCACCCGAGTTACAGCCGCCAGAGGTAGTTGCCCAAGCGCCCCACGAGTAGGAAAAGTCGTACACGTCAATGTTTGAGCTTCCTGAGGTCTCGTAGAAATAGCCCGGGGCTGCCGTGATATCCCAGGCGTACTGTGCATCGTTGTTTACGTTTTGATTTGATACGTCGAAGTCACCGAATGGTATCTGTAGGCGATTGGTGGACTATCACCGTAGAACTTGCAACCGTTCAGTACCCACCCATTGGCCGACGCTGTTATCGCAACCGTGAGACCAAACACAGCCATGAACACGGATGTTCGTCTGAGGTGGTGGCTCTTCATCGTTTGCCTTTCGGTCCGCCGGTTCGGACATTTCTTCGGAGACTTGCTCGCCTCGTCCTGTACTTGTCTTTGATGCACGAGTTGTTGCACCAGAATCAGGAAAATATTTCGCGACCCTGGGACACATGGCAAGCAAGGAGGGCTGAGCATGTCGCACGGCAGGCGTACCAGCCAACAAGCGCACGACGAAGGTCGGCCGCAACGAGTCATGCCATATGGCTCAGGTTCCATATAGGAGATGCCACGGTTCCCAACTTGTCACCTTCGATTCTTCGGAACAGGGCCGGGAGCCGAGGCTCTTGAGAGCGGAATCGAGCCGATCGAAGGCCTGTGGAATTGTCCGAGTTGCAATTTCTGTAAACCGTGGCAGTCAGGTTGGTTCGTGACCCCGCTCAATCAAGGCGTCGCGAAGAGGGCGTTTGTTCGGTACAAGTGATGGATGGCTTCAGTTGTGATTCCCCATCGCGTTGTGAGCGCGGCTGCGTGGGCACGGTTTGTAGCTCCGATCGAGGGAAGAAAGCCCGCGATGATCCGTCGGACGTGTCCATCGGAGTAACCGTTCGTATCAGCGATGTCTTGCAGCGTCGCTCCTTGGGCGACAAGACGCAGGATGCTCGTGTCTCGCTCAGGAAGAATCACGCGTGGTAAAGGTTCTTCGAGGCGAGTTGCAAGAGCTTTGGCGATGCCGGATGAAGTGACGGTGAGGCCCGTCATTGTGGCTGTGAGCGTATGACGGAGTTCCCGTAGAGCCTGGTCAGCCGCGAAAACATCCAAGACGAGTGCACGACTACCAGCTGAGCCAGCCGTTGGCGAAAGGTTGGTGTACCCCTCGTGGAATTCGTTGCCCTTGGCTTTCTCTCCAATTCGTCATTCCACGTTGCCTGCAAGTAGATCAATGTTGACACCTGTATGCGTGTCGAATTTCCCGCCCCTCGTCGGCTGTGATGGCGATCCGCTTCAGTGGCGGTCGATCCCTTCTTCGCGCGGTTTGTGTGCGAAACGACGCGAAACCATGCAACACAGTGAAAGGTGAGGAGCACAAACCCCAGGTCAGAGCACATATGGCCCGGTCCGGGAGGTGGCGGCGCCACGTTCGCAACGTAGGGGCCAGGGGTTCAAATCCCCTCACCTCCACCAGGTATCCCGCTCGGCAACCTTGATCGTTGCCCTCAACCGCAACGCTCAGCGGCGGAGCGCCTCAGCAGGTTGGACCCGTGTTGCCCGGTATGCAGGGTACATGCCGGCCAGAACGCCGGTCAGGGTCCCGATGAAGGGCGCGGTGAGCGCGAGTCTCGGATCAAGAACCGCCGTCCATGTGTTGGCAATCGACACACCGAGTACGACGAGCGTCCCCAACGTTGCTCCAACAAAGCCGCCGATGGTTCCAAGAGCGGCAGCCTCGGCCAGGACATGCAGTGCAATATGGCGCGGTCGGGCACCCACGGCACGTCTGAGCCCAAACTCGGGGGTACGTTCGAGAACCGCGACCAGGGTCGTGTTGGTGATCCCGATGATGCCGATGACAAGTGCAACTGAGGCGAGGATGAGGAACAGCGCATTGAGATCGGCCTCGACGTTGCCCCGCAGCGTGGCAGGGTCTGGGGGAACCGTGAGCGAGTACCGGTCCGGGTCCTGCGGCCTGAGGGCGTACGGCAGTTGGCGACCGATGGTTCCAGCGGCCCCGGGTGCAACCTGGACGAGTACCTCGTGAGGACTCTGGCTCAATGGCAAGAACGTCTTGGCGGTCGATGCAGGAACAATGACTTGGAGGACAGCGTCCGGGCGTCGCTTGGATTCGTCGAAAATACCGAGAACCGTGAACGCAACATCGTTGATGAAGACCGCGGGACCATCGTCGACACGGGTGATCCCAAGACGCTGGGCTGCGGCAGACCCCAGAAGTGCAACCGGTTCGGCTCGGCGATCGTGGAACTCGTCAAAGACTCGACCGGTTCTGAGACGGAGCGTCATCGCGTCAAGGGCGCTTGGGGTGGCCGCAAGGATCGTGAGCGGCTCCAGATGGTCAAGGGGGTGAATCCGCGGCAGGGTCCGTACCGGAGCCCGTTCGGCGGCGATCCAGAGTTCACCTGCGGCCACAACACCGTTGAGGGCCTCCAGCCGGGGCCCCGTGTCGTCAGGGAACGCCTGCTCCGGGTCGTCTGGGCGCAGATCGATCGCGTTGATCTGGGTCGCTCGCAGGGTGTCGAACCGGGATGACACCTGGTGTGAAGCCGTTTGCGCGATCCCGATGGTGGCGACAAAAGCAGCAACGCCCAGGACCGTTCCCATTGCCGTGAGGATCATCCGGCTTGGCCGTGCGCTGATCCCCGCGATGGTTTCTCGCAGAAGATCGATACCTCCGAGTGATGACCGCTCGATACCAAGCTGGATCAGAAGAAGCGATGACTCGCTGGGTTGGGTGCGATGGAAGATCATGCCGTGTGGTGCGTCAGGCGTCCGTCGCGGATCTCGACGAGACGCTTTGTCCGGTTCCCCACGGCTGGATCATGGGTGATCACCACGATGGTCAGTCCGTCTCGGTTGAACCGATCGAGGAGATCCATGAGACGGTTGGATGAAACACTGTCGAGGTTTCCGGTCGGCTCGTCACAGAGCAGCACCCGTGGCCGCGATGCAATGGCCCGGGCAATAGCGACGCGCTGACGTTCTCCGCCCGACAGTGTGCCAGCAGCGACATTGAGACGGTGTCCAAGCCCGACCCGTGTCAAGGCCGCGTGTGCCCGATCTCGGCGGTCATGCGCATTGACCGTCGTGTAGAGCATGCCGATCTCGACATTCTCCGTGACGCTGCGGTTGGGGAGGAGATGGAAGGATTGGAACACGAACCCGAACGTGTGGGCTCGGAGCGCAGTGCGTTCAACTTCGGACAATGTGCTGACATCGACCCCAACGACGCGGTAGGTGCCCTGTGTCGGCGTGTCGAGGAGGCCGAGCAGGTTGAGCA
>CAZULI010000083.1:0-2560 GCA_964621095.1 uncultured Acidimicrobiaceae bacterium
GAAGAATCCGCCGGTCCCGAGGGCCACCATCGACTGGACGGCCTGGAGCCCGGTGTTCTGGGCGTCGGCGAACGGTTTGAGAAACCCCAGGACACGGTCCTTGCGGTAGTCCGCCGACATCGCAAGAACGCCCATCATCATCAGGGCGAGGGAACCAAGACCAAAGATGTACCGCAGCGGCACGGTTGAGGCGAACAGCATGACAAACGCCGGACCGGTGATCAACAGCACATTGCCGAAGTCGGGCTGGGCAAGCAGCAGGAAGCTCACGAGACCAAGGATCGCGCCGACGGGGACCACGACATGTCGGAGCTCGCGCAACAGCGGACCCTTCTTCGCCAGCACCGTGGCAAGGAGGGCGAGAGTTGTGAACTTGGCGAACTCAGCCACCTGGATGGTGAGGGGTCCGAGTTCGATCCACCGCGTCGCTCCACCACGGCGCGACCCAACGGCGGTTGTCACGATCAACCCGATGAGGGTGAGCCCGTAGAGGGGCAACGAGTACTTCTGCCAGACCCGGTACGGTGTCACGGCGGTGACCACCAGAGCTGCCATCCCGAGACCGACCCACATCACTTGGCGGGAGAACAGTTCGAACTGGTCTGATGTCGCCTTGATCGAAACGACCGACGAGGCACTCAACATGGCACCGAGTCCGATCGTCAGCAACATCGCAACGATGACGAGGAGGAACACGGACCGGCGTCCCCCCGCCGAGCGAACCGACGCACGCGTCCTCGGATGAAGGCGCCCGGTGGGCCGTTCCGTGGAGCGTTCGGTGAGCTCCGTCATGGTTTCTCATCCTCTTTCATCGCAAGCACGATCTCTGAGAAAACTCGTCCGCGCTCAGCGTAGGAGGTGAACTCGTCAAGACTGGTGCATCCCGGGGAGAGGAGCACGACATCACCGGGGACGGCATCCCGGGCTGCGGCGTGTACCGCGTCGGACATGGTGCGGTGCACGCTTGCCGGAACCGGGGCGCTGGCGGCGATCTCGGGGCCGGACTCCCCAAACGCGTACACGCTGCGGATCGAGTCCACCGTCGTGAGGGGTGCGAGGTCAAGACCCTTGTTGCGACCCCCCGCCAACAGCCGTACCGAGTCGTAGGCACGGATCGCAGCGATCGCGGCGTGGGGGTTGGTTGCCTTGGAGTCGTTGATGAACGAGACACCTCTGATCGTTGCAACAAGACGTCTCCGATGGTCTGCCGGTACGAATACCTCAATGGCACGTTTGATGCCTTCCTCGGTGGCACCGGCTGCGGCAGCGATCGTGGCCGCAGCGACCAGGTCGAACCGGAACGACACATCCGACAGTGGTGAGGTGTACCTCACGCCGTTGACGATCAGGTGACCGTCCCGTACCCCGTTCCCGTTCTCTGGCAGGCGAACCCCTGAGCACGCAACAGCACGGACCGGAGCGCTGGCAACCAGACCAACGGTCACCTCGTCGTCGGCGTTGTACGCCACGACGCCACGCTCCATGAACGAGAACACCCGTGCTTTGGCTGCGGCGTACGCCTCGAACGAACCGTGCCAGTCGAGGTGATCGGGGGCGACATTGAGCAACGCTGCCGCGACCGGGGTCGGACGCATCCAGTGAAGCTGAAACGAGGAGAGCTCAACCACCAGGAGATCGTGATTGGTTCCCACCAGGTCCGACACGGGGATCCCGATGTTCCCAGCGGCGACCGCATCAACACCGGAGGCGACCAGGATGTTGGCGGCGACCTCGGTGACCGTGGACTTGCCGTTCGTCCCCGTGACCGCGAGATACGGCGTATCGACGTGGTCAAGGGCGAACCCCACCTCGGTGACCACGTCCACGCCGTGGTTCGCTGCTGCCGTGAGCGGCGCCGACCCCGGTTGGAACCCGGGACTCGTCACGACGAGCGTGACCCCGTCAAGAACGTCATCGTTCCATGGCGCGTGGAACAGGGATGCCGGCTCGAGATCCGCGGGAACAGTGGTTCCCGGACGGTCGTCGTAGAACACGACCTCATGTCCGAGCCTCCGGGCGAGTCGCCCCGCCGCGATCCCGCTCAACCCGGCGCCGAGAACCAGGGTGGTCATGGCACGATCGAGCCGGGACCCTGCACCCAGTCTGCGTAGAAGATGCCAACGCCGATCGCTGCCATGATCGCCGACAGGATCCAGAACCGAACGATGACGGTCGTCTCCGGCCACCCCTTCAGTTCGAAGTGATGATGGATGGGGGTCATGCGGAAGATCCGCCTCCCGAACCCCCGAAACGAGACGACCTGCATGATGACCGACACCGTTTCGATCACGTACAACCCGCCCAGGATGATGAGCAGCAGTTGGGTGTTGCTGAGCAGGGCGAACGCGGCGATTCCGCCACCGATGGCATGGGAGCCGACGTCGCCCATGATGATCTGCGCAGGGTGGGCGTTCCACCACAAGAACGCAAGGACACCGCCCAGTGCAGCGGCTGCGAGGACGGCGAGATCCAGCGCGCCGTCGATGCCGTAGAACGCGTTCTCCCTGGACTGCCAGTACATGATCAGCACGTACGCGCCGAACACGATGGCGCTCGAACC
>CAZULI010000083.1:2570-7077 GCA_964621095.1 uncultured Acidimicrobiaceae bacterium
CGAACCAGCCACCAGACCATCGAGACCATCGGTGAGGTTCACGGCGTTTGCGGTGGCGATCAACATGAACAGGACGAGTCCGAAAAAGAGCAGTGGCCCGAGGTTGAACCCCAGTGGACGGACGAACGACAGTTGTGTGCTCACCCCCGCGGCGTTCGCACCCCATGCGAACCCCGCAGCGATGACCAACTGGCCGAGGAACTTCCAACGCTTCGAGAGGCCCTCGTTGCGCTTGCGGGCGTACTTGGCGAAGTCGTCGAGGAAGCCGATGATCGCCATGCCGAAGATGGCGAGGAGGGCGAGGATCGCTTTGTCATCGATCGGTGACACCGCAAACCCGAACCCACGGGTGAAGCTGATCAGGGTGTAGTGGGATGCGAGGTACCCGACCGCAATCCCCAGCACGATGACGACCCCACCCATGGTCGGCACCCCTTGTTTGTGCATGTGCCCTTCAAGGTCGGACTGGATGAACTGGCCGATGTTGCGGCGACGGAGGACGCCGATCGCCACGGGGGTGAGGAAGATCACGATGACGAACGAGATCATCGAGGACATGAGGAGTGAGATCATGACGACGCACGTTCTCTGATGATGGTGACCGTCATGCGGACGCAACCTTGATGAGTTCGAGGGCGAGGCGCTCCAACCCAGCCGACCGTGATGCCTTCACCAACACCGTGTCACCTGGCTGCAACGTGTCGGCAAGGGTATCGAGGGCGTGGGAGACATCTGTGACATTTGAGACGAGATCAGGCGCACCAAGAGCGTATCCGTGGTCCACCCCTACCACGATGACCTCGGCGAAGCCAAGCTCTGCTGCAAGCGCCCCCATCTTCGTGTGCTCGAGCTCACAGACGGGACCGAGTTCCGCCATCGGTCCGAGGACAGCGACGGACCGCCCCTCCATCTCGGCAACGGTCCTGAGGGCGGCAGCAACGGATTGCGGGTTTGCGTTGTAGGCATCGTTGATCACGGTGAATTGGCCGGGTCGGACGTCCATGCGCCACGCCGACCCCGTCGCCTCCGCCATCGAGGCGACGAACGGTTCGAGGTCGAGCCCGAGGGCGACCGCGGTGGCGACGGCTGCCGCAACGTTGTTGGCTTGCTGGCGACCAGCCATCGCGAGGGTGGTCATGATCCGTTCCCCACCGGTCTCGATCGCGAGGGTTGGCCGTGCCATGGGGTCGATGGAGACGACCGAGACCGTGACGTCAGCACCGGGATCCGACCCGAACGTGATCCTCCTGACTCCGTCATCGCGCAGGAGTCGCGGCTCGTCAGCGGGAACCACGGCGACACCGTCGTCGGTCAACAACTCGATCAGTTCATACTTGGCATCGGCGAGGCCATCCTTGGAACCAAACGTCTCGAGATGGACGACCCCAAGGTTGGTCACGACGCTGACATCCGGGCGGATGCAGCGCGCCAGCCAGCGGATGTGGCCGGCCCCGCGTGACCCGACTTCGAGAATGAGCGCCGTGGCATCAGACGGCGTGCCGAGTACGGTGAGGGGTACACCGACCTCGTTGTTGTAGGAGCGGGGAGACCCCCATGCGCCCGGGATCCCGGCCGTGAGGAGATCCTTGGTGGACGTCTTGCCGGTGGATCCCGTGATCGCCACGACGGGGATCGAGAGCTCCTGCCGGCGTTTCGCCGCGAGGTCGACCAGTGCGGTCGACACATGGGGGACCTCGATCCGCGGTGTGGCATCGGTACGGCCCGGCTCAGCAATGGTGGCAGCCGCGCCGGATGCAATCGCTGACTCGATGAAGTCGTGCCCGTCGAACCGTTCGCCGAGCACCGGAACAAAGAGATCCCCCGGTGTCACCGACCGACTGTCGACGGTCACACCGGTGATCTCACGCGCACCGTCACCGATCACCGTGCCACCAACCGCCTTGGCGGTTGCATCAAGGGTCCAGGTGAAGGTGCTCATGGCGTACGGCCAAGATCGTGCAGAACCCCACGGGCAACGGTGACATCGGAGAACGGGATGATCTCCCCCATGATCTCCTGGCCCTGCTCATGCCCACGGCCGAGAATGAGCACGACGTCCCCCGGGTCGGCGTTGGCGATGGCCCTGGTGATCGCTTCGGTGCGGTCAAGGACGACCTCAACGGCCGCGTCCGGGACCGACCGGGCTCCACGAGCCACCGCGTCGGCGATCGTGGCCGGATCCTCCGAGCGGGGGTTGTCCGTGGTCACGATCGTCAGATCGGCGTGCCGGGCTGCGCTCATGCCCATGTGTGGACGTTTCTCGTGATCACGATCTCCTCCGGCCCCGAGTACCGCTGTCACCCGTCCCGTTGCCATGGAGCGTACCGCCTCGACCACGATCTCCACGGCAGCCGGGGTGTGGGCGTAGTCGACGATGACAGCGACGTCGGCGCGAGGATCCACGAGTTGCATGCGTCCGGGGAGGGGTACAAAGGAGCCAAGTGCTTCGGCGATGACGTCGCTTCCGATGGAGAGGTGCCGGCAGACAGCGAACGCAACGGCAGCGTTCTCGACGTTGAACGACCCTGCGAGTGGGAGGACGACACGGGTGCGGGTCCCACCTTCGACGATGTCAACCTCGGACCCTGTCTCGGACTGCTGCAGGAGCACGGCCGACAGGTCCGCGTCATTGTTCACGCCGACCGTGGTAACCGGGATCCCTGACTCTTCAGCGAGGCGACGACCCGCATCGTCAGAGATGTTGACGACCCCATGGCGTGCGCGTTCAGGGGTGAACAGTCTGCGCTTGGCTTGAAAGTACCCCTCCATGTCGCCGTGAAAGTCGAGGTGATCCTGGGAGAGGTTCGTGAAGGCAGCAACGTCGAACCGGATCGCATCGGCCCTCGCGAGTTCGAGCGCATGGGACGACACCTCCATGACCACGGTGTCGATTCCCCGCGTGCTCATGACGCCAAGGAGCCGTTGGAGATCCGTGGATTCGGGGGTCGTACGGTCAAGGGGCATCGGCTCACCATTCATCCGTGCGCCAAGGGTCCCGATGACACCAACGGATCGGCCCGCCAGTGCGAGGACGGCTTCGCACATGGCGCTGACCGTGGTCTTCCCATTCGTACCGGTGACCCCGATCATGGACAACGCGTCCGCGGGTCTCCCATGGACAGCAGCAGCGAGATGTGCCATGGCCGTGCGCGAGTCGGTCACCACGATCTGCGGGATGTCAACCGCCATTCGGTGGGTCACGACAACGGCGGGCGCACCGGCACGGACGGCGTCAGCGACGAAGTCGTGTCCGTCAACTGCAAGACCTTTGACCGCCACGAAGATCACGCCCAGGCCGGCGTTGCGTGAGTCATGGGTGACGTCGTGCACGGTCACCACTGCGTCATCGACACTGACCAGTCCGGGAACCCCTTCTGTCAGCGAAGCGAGCGAGCGCTCCTCTGGCATGTCAGTCCCGATCCGGGGCGACACCCAGCTGATGCAACGCGTTCTGAGCGACCTCGGCAAACACCGGAGCAGCAGACGCCCCTCCAAGGCTCAGTTCGGTCCCATCCCCAAGCTGGCCATCGGGCGAGTCAAGGACGATCGCAACGACGACCCTCGGATCGTTGAGTGGTGCCATGCCGATGAAGGACGCGTAGGTGTCGTCCGAGTAGACGCCCTTCTCAACATCAAACTTGTTCGTGGTTCCCGTCTTACCACCCGCGGTATAGTCGCTGAGGACAGCCCGACTCCCGGTCCCTTCATCAATGACTCTCCCGAGCATCGCACGCAGGGTCTGTGCCGTCTGGGGTGACAGGACACGGAGGGTACGCGGGGAGGGGGTGATGCGATCCCCGTTGGCGTGCACCATCGCCTCCACGAGGTACGGCTCGGTCCAGATGCCGTCGTTTGCGATGGTGGCGTAGACCGCCGCCATCTGGAGGGCGGTGGTGTGGACCGCGTACCCGATGGCGATGGAACTCCCGGAGGTGGCGGTCCATTGCGACGTCGGGGGCAGGGAGCCGTACCGCTCCCCTGCAATGTCCACCCCTGCCCGGGCACCGAGGCCAAACCGTGTGAGGTAGTCGTAATGGAGGTCCTCGCCAAGCATCTGCTCGATGTGGATCGTGCCGATGTTCGACGACTTGGCGATCACGTCATACACCGGCATCCGGGCAGGGTTGTACCCGGAGTCGGTGTAGGAGAAGTCGCCGATCTCGATCGAGTGGGGCGTGTCGATCATCGTGTCGGCAGAGACGATCCCCTCCTCGAGTGCGGCGGCGACGGTGATGACCTTGAGCGTGGAGCCTGGTTCATACATGTCGGCAACCGCTCGGTTGCGCAGCTCCGCAGGAGTCACCGTTGACCGATCGTTGAGGTCAAACCCGGGGGCACTTGCCATGGCGAGGATGGCCCCCGTGTCGGGATCGAGCACCACAACCGCCCCTGCATTCGCCCCCGTCGACTGGATCGCCTTGAGAAGCGCCTGTTCGGCAGCGAACTGGATCTCGCGGTCAATGGTGGTGATGATGTCGGCACCGGCAACGGCAGGCTCGACGATGAC
>CAZULI010000084.1:0-7033 GCA_964621095.1 uncultured Acidimicrobiaceae bacterium
TGGGCGTTGGTTCGGTAGAACACCGCGACGTCGCTCGGGGACACACCGAGATCCTGGAGACGGGCGATCTCCTCGGCGATGAACCCCGCCTCGTCATGTTCGTCCTGGCCCTCGAACACGACGATCTGCTCCCCCGCACCCTCATCGGTCCAGAGCTTCTTTGGCTGTCGCGTCGTGTTGTTGACGATGACGGCGTTGGCGGCATCCAGGATGGTCTGGGTCGATCGATAGTTCTGTTCAAGGAGGATCACCCTGGCATCGGGGTACTCCTTTTCAAACGCCATGATGTTGCGCATGTCAGCACCCCGGAAGGCGTAGATCGATTGATCTGAGTCACCGACCACACAGACGTTCCGGTGCTTTGCGCCAAGCATCTGGACCAGCATGTACTGGGCGCGGTTGGTGTCCTGATACTCATCAACGAGGATGTACCGAAACCTGTTCTGCCACTCGTCGAGAACGTCGGGGAACGCCATGAAGAGTTCAACGGTGAGCTTGAGGATGTCGTCAAAGTCCACCGCGGACGTCTCAACCAAGCGCTGTTGGTAGAGACGGTAGATGTCGGACACCTTGTCGTGATAGAACCCTGACTCCTGGGTGGCGAACGTCTCATGATCGATCAACTCGTTCTTGGCTCGTGAGATCGCTCCCTTGATCCTTCGGGGAGGGAACTTCTTCGGATCAAGATCGAGATCCTTGATGCACATCGAGATGAGACGGACCGCGTCAGCTTCGTCGTAGATGGAGAAGGAGCTTCGGTACCCGAATCGGTGGATCTCCTTGCGCAGGATGCGCACACAGGCGGAGTGGAACGTTGAGACCCACATGCTGTGTGCCACCCCACCAACAAGGTCCGCCACACGTGCTTTCATCTCATCGGCAGCCTTGTTGGTGAAGGTGATGGCAAGGACCTCGTACGGCGACACGTGCAAGTCCCTGATGAGGTGCGCGATGCGGTAGGTGAGCACCCGGGTTTTCCCCGAACCGGCACCTGCGATCACCACCACAGGGCCTTCCGTTGCGGCAACGGCCTCCCGTTGTGTCGGGTTGAGGTGTTCAAACAGGGGGGATTCAGTCACGGTCGGAGTGTATTGAGATCAGACGACACAGGACCGTCGCTCCGGAACGGCAATCACTCCCGGGCAGGGAGGGTTCCGTACGCCGGTGAACCTCGACCACGAGAGGTCGTCGGCTACCCCTGCTCGATGGCTGCTGCTTCCTCGATGAGGGTGTTCAGCTTCTCGACAAGGGCACCCTTCTTGAAGTCCGACTTGTCAAAAATCGCATCAGCACCAGCTTGTTCCGCCCGTACTTTGTCCTCCTCGCTTGCCACCCCCGACAGCATCACGATGGGGATGCTCCCGTAGCGCTGTCGAACGAGATGGATGAGCGCCACACCGTCGGCACGTGGCATCGAGAAATCGACCACCAAGGCGTGGACCTTGTTCTGGTTGAGTGCCGCCAGGGCGTCGGCAACCGAACCCGCTGCGAGGGTCGCAAAACCATGAGAGGCAAGGACACCGGACACCACTTGGCGAACACCTTGGCTGTCGTCAACAACAAGAACCGTGCTGACGGGACCCAAGGCGCGGGCATCATCGTCCTGGAGGCTTGTCGCGAGACGTCCTGCGTCAACCAGCAACACCGTGTCGTCACCACCGAGGAGGGCCACCCCGGTGACCACGGTGGAGCCCGACAGGAGTGGACCAAGGTCCATGGCAACGATCTCCCGGATGTCGAGCACCTTGTCAACCGCAAGGGCGATCGGGCCCATCGGGCTTTGGACCACCATCACTTCGCACGGCATCCCCTCAACGTCAAGCCCGGCCACGGTCGCAAACGAAGAGTACGGGATCTGCCCACCATCGAACCAGATGGTCGACCCGCGTTGGGAGACCGTGATCTCGACATCACCGATCGGAACCGATCCCACAACGGCGGCTCTTGGGAACCCCCAGGAGCGACCACCGGCTTCAAACAGTTGGGCGCTCTGGACCGCACGATGCGCAGGAATCGTGATGGTGAACGCAACACCCTCCGGTGAGGACGTCATGGCGAGGGATCCGTACACCTCCTCAACGAACTGCGAGACACGCCACAACCCCATTCCGTCCCCGGTGAACTCGGAGGACTGAGGGATGATCGAGAACTCCTCGGAGAACAAGACGGCTCGCAGGTCCTCCGAGGATGGATCCCCCTCAACGATCCCAAGCCCGAGGGCGGTTTGCCGGACCGCGGCCCAATCGATCCCCGCACCGTCGTCAACCACCCTGATCGTGACCAGTTGGCCATCGCTCTCCAGAGCGACCGAGACGGTTCCTCGCTCTGACTTGCCGGCGCGCACCCGATCCTCTTGTGACTCGATCCCGTGCACGACCGCGTTCACCATCAACTGTCGTATGACCTCCCCGACACGGTCAACCATTTGTCGGTCAATGATGGTCTCCTGCCCCGTGACGACGAGTTCGACATGTTTCTCGCATTTCTTGGCGATGTACTTCATCAACTGAGGGAGGGTGGCAAGGGTTGCCTCCATGGAGAGCGCGGTGAGACCCAGCGCACGGCTCTCGAGATCCAGCGAGGACCGCCTGACCGTCTCGATGGCTTCAAGCGCGCTCTCGGCGGCCGGTACTGCTCTCGCATCGACCATCTGGAACACCTGACCCGCGTGGGCACTGAGGGACTGGAGATCCATCCGCAACGCGGCAACATCATTGATCATTCGGTAGAGCCGACCGGCGTTGACCGGAACCGACTCCTCGGCTGCCCATGCTTCGACGGCACTGGCAAGCCCACCGAGTCCGTACCCGGGGGTCTCGTCATCATCGTGCTCTGACCCCTCGATGTCACGGAAGGAGATGTCAAGCTCCCCCATGGTGTCAACCGCCTTCACCGGCTGAGCGGCAGCGGCTGGCTCATCGGGCTGTGTTCGATGATCAGCCGCCACCGCACCGGCTCCGTCCGCGAAGGCAGATCGCACGATTTCAATGGTCACAACGGGGGTTTGGAGCCTGCCATCAGGTCCTGGTTCGAACACCAGGGTGTCGTCGGGGTCCGCAACAACTGCGTCGTGGGGTGGAGCGTCAACCTCGGGCGTGGCCCCCTCGTCTGGGACCATCTCCGGTTCATCGCTGACAACGGGGACAACGTCCTCTGGCTCAACGGCCTCCGGCTCCGACGCTTCCTCGGGTTCTGATGCTTCCTCGGGGTCCGACGCTTCCCCCTTGACCGTGAGTGGTACGTCGTACGTCGTCTCGTCGTCCTGATCCTCAACTACCGCCTCGGGCAACTGGGTGAGCCTCACCGGGTCCGCGATCAGGGTTCGGATCACGTCGATCGCGTCAAGCACACCACCAAGGTCGTTGTCGAGCGCATCAGGCAGTGCTGCGACCAGGAGACCAAGCGCCCGTCCAAGCATCACGGTTGGTTCGATCTCGCCGTTCTGGATCCATCGCCAGACAACCTCGCAGGTTTCGCCCCCTCTGGCGATCACCTCGTGCCCCATGACCCGGCCGGTGCCCTTGATGGTGTGGCCCTCGCGCACCATCCGCCCTGCGAGTTCCGGGGTCACCTGACCGTCGATGACGGCGTTGGCACCCTCGGCAAGGGAGGTTGACCGTTCGGTGAGTTCCTCACGGAACAGACTCTCGAGGTCGGGATCGTATTGCACAGCCACTGTTGCCCCTGCGGTACCGCATTGGTTTCCCTGTGGATATCGGATCTCCCCGTACGGGGCTTGAGCACTATGGGCGACGGGATCAGGGAGGGGTTGGCCTGATCACTCCCACTCGATGGTTGCAGGGGGCTTGCTTGAGATGTCGTACGCCACCCGATTGATACCGGGGACCTCGTTGATCACCCTCGACGAGATCTTGGCGAGCACGTCGTACGGGATGCGCGCCCAATCGGCGGTCATGGCATCGTCGGAGGTCACCGCACGCAGGATGAGCGGGTACGCGTACGTGCGACCGTCCCCCTGCACCCCAACGCTCCTGATCGCCGGCAGGACACCGAACGACTGCCAGATCTCACGGTACAGACCCGCCTTGTGGATCTCGTCAAGGACGATGGCGTCGGCCGCCCGAAGGATGTCAAGCCGCTCGAGGGTCACGTCGCCGGTGATTCGGACTGCAAGCCCTGGACCGGGGAACGGTTGACGCCAGACCATCTCCTCAGGGAGTCCCAGCTCCTCGCCCACGGCACGAACCTCGTCCTTGAAGAGATCTCTCAGGGGTTCGACGAGGTCGAACTGCATGTCCTCGGGCAGTCCACCCACGTTGTGGTGGCTCTTGATCTTCGCCGCATCCTTCGTCCCGGATTCGATCACATCCGGGTACAGCGTGCCCTGGACGAGGTTGTTGGCACCATCAATCCCTGCGGCAACCTCCTCGAACACACGGATGAACGTCTCGCCGATGATCTTGCGTTTCTCCTCAGGCTCGGTGACCCCCGCCAGGGCTTGAAGGAACCGGTCCTGGGCCTTGACATGGATCAGGTTCATCTGGAAGTGGTTGCGGAACGTGTCCTCAACCTGTTCCCCCTCACCAAGACGCATCAACCCGTGATCAACGAAGACACACACGAGTTGGTCACCGATCGCCCGGTGAGCCAGCGCGGCAGCAACGGAGGAGTCAACGCCACCGGACAACCCACAAATCGCGACCCCGTCCCCAACCTGCTCACGGATTGCCATGATCGACCGTTCGATGATGCTCCCGCTCGTCCACGATGGTCGGGCACCACACACCTCGGTGAGGAAACGTTCCAGGATCTTCTGGCCGTGTTCGGTGTGTCCCACCTCAGGATGGAACTGCACCCCGTACAGACCGCGCTCGCGGTTCTCCATGGCAGCCACCCCGGCATCAGGGGTTGACGCGGTCACGATGAACCCCTCCGGCACGACCGACACGGCGTCGTTGTGGCTCATCCACACCGTTTGGGTGCTCGGGAGGTCCTTGAACAGGCAACCTTCATCAAGGATGGTGAGATCGGCCGATCCGAACTCGGACGTACCAGTGGAAGCCACGGTCCCCCCGAGTGCCTGGGTGAGTACCTGATGGCCGTAACAGATGCCAAGCACCGGAATCCCGAGATCGCAGATCGCGGCATCGAGCTCGTACGCGTCCTCGGCGTACACCGATGCCGGTCCGCCCGACAGGATGATCCCGACCGGTGCTTTGGCTTCGATCTCGGCAGCGGTGATGTGGCGCGGGACGATCTCGGAAAAGACATGGGCTTCACGCACCCGTCGTGCGATCAGCTGGGCGTACTGCGCCCCGAAATCGACGACGAGAACGCGGTCGAACTCATCAGTTGGTGGGTGATCAGGGACGAACGGTACCGCCATCAACCCATCCCAACACCCTGGGATCGTTGCAACCGCTTCCCCTCCGTCTGAAGAGCAGGGGCAACCATGACCTCGGCTTTCTGGAACTCTTTCACCGTTGCGTACCCGGTGGTGGCCATGGAACCCCGGAGTCCGCCAAACAGGTTTCTCCTACCGTCGTTGTCGTGTGCTGGACCGACGAGAATCTCCCTGAGTGATCCGAGCGTCCCGGTCTCGACCCGTGAGCCACGGGGCAGGGTTGGATGGAACGTCGCCATCCCCCAGTGGTACCCACCGGAGGGGGATTCCGAGCTTGACGCGATCGGGGATCCCAGCATGACGGCATCGGCGCCACAGGCGATCGCCTTGGCGATGTCACCCCCCGTGCGCATCCCACCGTCGGCGATGACGTGGACGTAGCGGCCGGACTCCTCGAGATAGGAGGTACGGGCCCCAGCGGCGTCCGCAATGGCGGTGGCCTGGGGGACCCCGATACCGAGGACACCACGGGTCGTGCACGCCGCCCCGGGCCCGACACCCACCAGGACACCTACCGCACCCGTACGCATGAGGTGGAGTGCCCCCGAGTAGGACGCACACCCTCCAACGATGACCGGCATCTCCACGGCGCGGATGAACGTGTACAGATCGAGGGGTTCGGATCGGGAGCTCACATGCTCGGCCGACACCACCGTTCCCTGGATGACGAGAACGTCGAGCCCGCCCGCCTTTGCGTACTCAATGTACGAGGCGACGTTCTGTGGTGTGAGGCTCCCACACGACGTGACCCCGGCGGCTTTCACCTCACGGACCCGCTGGGTGATCAGATCGGGATCAACCGGTGCTGCATACAACTCCTGCATGCGCTGGGTGGCCTTCTCCTTCGTCAACGACGCAATCTCGTCGTACACCGGGATCGGGTCCTCATACCGTGTCCAGAGACCCTCAAGATTGAGGCACGCAAGGCCACCGAGCCTCCCGATCTCGATCGCCGTGGCGGGGGTCACCGCTGAGTCCATGCCGGACGCCATCATGGGGAGGTCAAAGGTGAATGCGTCGATCTCCCATGACAGATCGACGTCCTGTGGATCACGGGTACGCCGGGATGGAACGATCGCAATGTCGTCGAACCCCCACGCTCGCCGACCCGTCTTTGCAATACCGATCTCGATCTCCACGAGCAAACCTCCGATTTGTGCCAGCAATTCGCAGAGTACTCGGTTCCCGTCCGTTGAAATTTCACGGTTGACCGCCCACGAACGGCAACGCCGGCACCCCGCAAGGCACGATGTTGTTGGAGCTGATCGGCCGGGGCTAGTACCCCTTCAACCCCACGGCCCGGTACACCTCACGTTGGTACTCCTCGGACAACTCACGGGCCTTCTCCCCGGAGACCCGCAGGACGTCGCGTACATCGTGGTCCTCCCAGGTGTTGTACGCGGCCCGCACAGGCGCCAGTTCCTCGATCACCGCCTCGGCAACCGCTGCCTTGAACGCTCCGTACCCGCCATCTGCGTACTCGTTGACGAGATCATCGATGGAACGATCCGTACAGGCAGCCATGATCTCCAGGAGATTGGAGATACCCGGCTTCGCCTCGGTGTCGTACCGGACAATGGGGTCACTGTCGGTGGTTGCACCCTTGATCCGCTTTCTGATCACGTCGGGGTCATCGAGGATGGAGATGGTGGCTTTCTGCTGGGCATC
>CAZULI010000085.1:0-7032 GCA_964621095.1 uncultured Acidimicrobiaceae bacterium
CTTGCCGATGACGATATCAGACGTCAGCCACAGACGGTGAATCTGCAATCCGGGGACCGATCGTCCCCCGGGTCCACACGACCAACGAGCGGCTACCGGGCAGCCTGGACCGCGGTGCGCATGTCCCCCGCGTACTGGACCGCGACCCAGTAATAGAGGATCACCCCTGGCACCCCAAGGACGTACGCAACGATCACGAGCACGTCCACGTCGAACCCGTCGCCGAGGTAGAGCAACGCGATGCTGGCGTACAGGGCAAACGTTGCCGCCTTGCCGAGCCATCGAACCGCAAGCTTGGAGACGCCGTGCAGCCAGCCGTACAGCGCGCCGAGCGCCACGAGTACCTCTCGGATGACGAGTGCCCACCCGAACCAGGGCGGGAGAACTCCGGACCACAGACCAGCGACCACCGCCACGACCACGGCGATCCGGTCGGCCACCGGATCGAGGAACTTTCCGACTTCGGTGACCTGGTTCAGGCGTCTGGCAAAGAACCCATCAACCCAGTCGGTTGCACCGATCACCGCAAGGAGAACACCGGCCCAACCATGGTTGTTGTCGACGACCAGCCACACAAAGACCGGAACGAGCAGGAGACGGGTGAGAGAAATCGTGTTCGGAACATTGAACAGATCCCGGATCAAGAGACCAGAACCACCCGGAACTTGATGCGTGCGAGTTCTTCACCGTTGAGGCTGACGAGGAAGGAGTACCCCTTGGCCTCGGGGAACGTGATGTTGTGGAACGGGCTCACGATGGGGACGATGCTCGCATCGCCCGCTGGCAGGTTGGGAGGGGACCCGACCCGCAGCTTCCCCTTCGCTTCGACTCCTATGTCGGCACCATCCTCATCCACGAGCCGGACATGCAACTCAAGGTCGCGTTGCCGATCCTCGGGGGCGACCTCAGCCACCATGGCAAGGGAGAGACTCCGGTGCGTTGCTGGGACGGACCGCACACTGATCGTATCAAACCCCCCGCCGAGTACGAACAGCTTGCCCGATTGGACCTGCGCTGCATCTGCAAGCATTGCTGAGGTCAGTTTCATCGTGAGTCGCTCCTTGGTTCGAGGCCAGCGAAGACCGCCGAGTCGAGTGTTGCAACAATACGGCTTTCCTGGCCAATAGTGCCGAGAATTGAACGATCGTGATGGTGCTGGCAGTCCACGAATTGGTCGGGCTGGCCGGATTTGAACCGGCGACCCCTGGTCCCCCAGACCAGTGCGCTGCCTGACTGCGCCACAGCCCGTGCGTGCAAGGTTAGGGCACCACGAACCCTGTCTCCCTCGCCCTCCCCCACGCTCACGTCAGGAGATTCCTGAACATCTGATAGAACCGAAGAATCAGGTACAGCGCACCTGCGCCGACCAGGATGAGGAACGAGATCGGCCACCCCGGATCCTCCTCCATCTCCTCGGTCCCCTCCTCCCCCGCCTCGGCACCGTCACGGTCGAAACGGTCGGGCTCAAGCTCGTCGTACGGGTCGCTCATACCGGTGGAACCCCGTGTCGTCTGCCGGAGAACACCCGGTCCTTGCGCTGGGCCGCTGCGAACCTGCGGATCAGCTCCCCACGGAGCTGGTCCGGTTCGATGACCGCATCGACAACTACCTCGGAGGCGAGTCGGTACAGGTCGACATCCTCGGTGTACTCGGCACGTTTGGCGGCGATGAACGCAGATCGCTCAGGCTCCTCGAGTTCCTCGATGACGTTGAAATACACCGCATTGACGGCCGCCTCGGGTCCCATCACGGCAATCTCGGCGGTGGAGAGTGCAATCGTGGCCTCGGGTCGGAACCCGGGACCCGAAAAGGCGTAGAGACCGGCGCCGTACGCCTTGCGGACGATCACCGAGATCCGAGGCACCGTCGCTTCCGCCATCGCGGTCACCATCTTGGCGCCATGGCGAATGATCCCCTGTGCCTCGACGTGTGAGCCGATCATGAACCCGGGCACGTCAGCGAGGAACAGCAACGGGATGTTGAACGCGTCACAGATCCACATGAATCGGGCCGCCTTGTCGGCTGAATCGACAAACAGCACGCCCCCGAGGTGGGCCGGTTGGGACGCGACAATGCCAACGGGGTTGCCGTCGAGCCGCGCAAACCCGGTGATCACCTCCTTGGCGAAGAGGTCCTTGACGGGGAAGAACGAGTCCTCATCGACGAGACCGCTGATGAAGCGGTGCATGTCGTACGGGGCGGTTGCGTCGCCAGGCAGTACGGCAGCGATGTCCACCGAGGGATCGGGAGGACTCGGTTGGTACTCCGGGGGTTTGACCCGGTAGTGGTCCGGCATGTAGGCGAAGTAGCCACGAGCCCACTCGATCGCGTCTTCGTCGGATCCCACGAGCGCATCTCCGCATCCCGACACTTCACAGTGCATCCGTGCCCCTCCCATCGCCTCGAGGGTGGTGGTCTCGCCGATCACCATCTGTGCCATACGGGGGGATCCGAGGTACATGGACGCGTTGCCCTCCACCATGACGACGACGTCACAGAACGCAGGGACGTACGCCCCGCCAGCCGCTGATGGGCCGAAGAGGCAGCAGATCTGGGGGACACGACCCGAGAGCCGGATCTGCTGGTAGAAGATGTTCCCCGCTCCCCTCCGGCCGGGGAACATGTCGACCTGGTCCGTGATGCGGGCCCCCGCAGAGTCGACGAGATAAAAGACGGGGAGGAGTTCGTCGTACGCAGCTTCGAGGGCGCGGATCATCTTCTCGACGGTGATCCGGCCCCAGGATCCAGCTTTCACGGTCGGGTCGTTTGCGATGATCATCACTGCGCGACCGTCGATCAGCGCCCTGCCGGTGATGACGCCGTCGGCTGCAAGGGCATCGTCATCATTGCGGGCCAGCAGGCCGTCCTCGACGAAGGAGTCCTCATCTGTGAGGAGGGCGATCCGGTCCCGAACGAAGAGTTTCCCCTGGGTCGCCAGCTTCTCGTGGTACTTGGCGGGACCGCCACCGAGTGCCTTCTGCGTCGCTTCAGCCAGCCGCTCTTCCATCAGTGCCTGTCTCTCGTCCTGATCCTGACGGGGGTTCCCGTGAGATCGTAGGCGTCCCGGAGCTGATTCTCGATGAACCGGAGGTACGCCGGTCCGAGTTCACCGCCCCGAACAAACAGCACGAACGTCGGCGGCCGGGTCTCGGCCTGGACGGCGTACAGGATCTTCGGTCGGCGCCCCTTGCGTACCGGTGGCGGGTGGGCTTCCTGGAGTTTCCGTATGAACCGGTTGACCTCCGGGGCCGGGATGTGGAGCCGGTGATGCTCAAGCACCGAACGAATGTATTTGGGGAGACGGTGCGTTCGGGCGCCGGTGAGCGCTGACATGCGCAGAACCGGTGCCCAATCGACGAAGGAGAGCCGATCGGCAACGGAGTCCTCCGTGTTGAGACGCTCGTCCTCGGTGAGCTCATCCCATTTGTTGAGAATCAGGATGAGGCCCTTGCCGGCATCGACGATCTCCTCAGCGAGGCGCTGCTCCTGATGGGTTGCACCACGCTGACCATCGATGACGAACAACACCACATCGGCTTGCCGTACCACGTCATGGGCTCGGAGCACGGCGTAGAAATCCACATCATCGGTGATCCTGGTCCGGCGCTTGATACCAGCGGTGTCGATCACCTCGAAGAACTCGCCGTCGAGGTTCACCACGAGGTTGATCGGGTCCCGTGTCGTCCCCGGAACATCTGACACCAGAACCCGTTCGGTACCGGCGAGACGATTGAGCAGTGTGGATTTGCCGACGTTCGGACGCCCGATGATGGCAAGACTCGCAATGGTGTCAGGTTCCGGCTCACCCTCGGTCGTCTCGGGGAGGGCCGCAACCAGTTCGTCAAGGAACGCCCCCGTGTGGCGGCCGTGGAGCGCCGACAGGGGAATCGGTGTCCCAAGCCCGAGCCCCCACAGGTGGGTCAACTCGGACTCGACGGCTGGGGAATCCACCTTGTTGGCAACCAGGAGGTACGGCACACCGGACTGTTGGAGGATCCGCGCCACGCCAACATCGTCGTCGGTCACATCCGAGGTCGCGTCGGCAACAAACACCACCACGTCAGCATCCTTGACGGCGAGCTCGGTCTGGCTCCGAATGTCGGCGGTCAACAGCTCCCCGGGACGCGCCTCCCAACCGCCCGTATCCACGACGTGAAACTTCCGCCCGCTCCATTCGGCCTCGAACCGGCGGCGGTCCCGGGTGACCCCTGCCATCTCATCGGTGACGGCGTATTTCCGTCCCACAATCCGGTTGACCAACGTCGACTTGCCAACGTTCGGGCGACCAAGGACGACAACGATCGGGAGCCTGGTCATCGAACCGCCCCCAGGAGGCCCGACACGGTCGCTTCGGCAACCACCACGGGTGCCTTCGCCGAAGCGGTCACGTCTGCCAGGGTGGTGTTGTCAATGAACGTGTCCATGGACAATGCAACATCAGGAAGCACGTACGTGCCGGCAGGTTCGTGGTCGGCTGCGAGGGTGTGGATGATGTCCTCACCAACCATGAGGCCCGCAACGGCCGTGTTGCCGCCGAAGAACTCGTTCGGGACACTGAGGATGCGGATTCTGCGTCCCGCGAGGTGTTCAAGCCGTGGCAACACCGGGGCAATGACCGCTGCCCCGTACGTTCCGGTCACCACAACGGCGGGGCCGCTGTCAGCGGGCGGATCAGCAACGAGATGCTTCGGCAGGCGGTACCCCTCAGCCGGTGCTGCTGGTAGCGACCGCCACTCCCCCGTCACGATCGGTGCCGTTGCCGGGACACCATGTTCGAGCCGATCAAGCTCGTCGTAAAAGGCGCGGATCATCCCGATACCGTTCTCATGCTGGGCGAACGCGTCATACGCCGAACTCGGGGGGACCTCGACACCGCCCTGGACGTACAGCTCATCGGAGGCCTGGAACACCCTCCTTCCGAGGGCGTCAAGGGCACGCTCCTGCCAGAAGTGGATGATCTCAAGATCCTCGGCCGCCTCAGCGGGGGTGTGGACCCGGAGGTTCTGCTCCTTGTTGTACTTTGAGAGACCGAGGGGCACGATGCCGAGCGTGGCCAGTTTCGGGTAGCGGGTGATCGTCTCGGCAAGCGTCTGTTCGAGGACGGACCCGTTGTTGATACCGGGGCACAACACGACCTGCCCATGGACGGTGATGTCCGCCTCAAGCAGTGCAGCAAGCCAGCGGAGGCTCGTTGCACCGCGTGGGTTTCGCAGCATCGCGGAGCGCACGACTGGGTCGGTGGCGTGGATGGAGACGTAGAGCGGGCCGAGGCGCTCCTCGATCACCCGCGAGAGGTCAAGCTCGGTGAACCGTGTCAGGGTCGTGAAGTTTCCGTACAGGAACGACAAGCGGTAGTCGTCGTCCTTGAGGTAGAGCGACTTGCGCATCCCCGGTGGGAGCTGGTAGATGAAACAGAACTCGCAATGGTTGTCGCATGTCTGGACCCGGTCGAAGATGGACGCGTTCAGTCGGATGCCGAGTGGCTCCCCCTCCTCCTTGGTCACGATGATCGTCAGATCGCTGCCATGGCGCCGGAGGGCGAGCTCGGGGTCCGTGTCGTCGATGAGTTGCTGATACTCGATGACATCGGTGGGGATGATGCCGTTGATCGCGACCAGTTGATCCCCGACACGCAGACCTGCTGTTGCAGCAGGCGTGTTGGGGAGCACCTCGATAACCGTGGGAAGGGACATGCCATGGAGGTTACCGAGGACCGATCGCCGACAACGGTGTTCGTTCTATCCTGACCCCATGGCAACCAAGGTCCTGCTTGCTGAGCCGCGTGGGTTCTGTGCCGGTGTTGAAATGGCGATCAAGGCGCTCACCTGGATGGTGCAGGTCTTTGAGCCTCCGGTGTACTGCTATCACGAGATCGTGCACAACGCTGCGGTGGTGAAGGCGTTCGAACGTGCCGGCGTGGTGTTCGTCAATGACATCGACGAGGTTCCTCCGGGTAAACCGATCATGCTTTCGGCCCACGGATCTGCCCCCCAAGTCGTGGCTGACGCAACCGACCGGGGTGCGGTCATGGTTGACGCCGTCTGTCCCCTCGTCACCAAGGTTCACCACGAACTGCGCACGATGGCGGACAAGGGGTATCAGATCATCTACGTCGGCCACGAAGGCCACGACGAGGCAATCGGTGCGATTGCCGAAGCGCCTGACGCTGCACAGCTGGTTGATCCCAGGGTGGGTCTTGACACGTTCCAGGCCGAACCCGGTGCCAAGGTGGCGCTGCTGGCCCAAACGACGCTCGGGCTCTACGAGTGGGAGGGCGTTCTCGAGTCGGCCGCGGAACGGTTCCCCGATTTGTGGACGGCCCGCAAGAGCGACCTTTGCTACGCCACCACAAACCGCCAACGAGCCATCCAGAAGCTCGCCGAACGCTCGGAGTTGTTGTTGGTCGTCGGGTCCGAGAACTCCTCCAACACCCAAGCCCTCGTCCGCGTGGGTCGCAATGCGGGGGTTCCCACCCACCGCATCGACGGTGCCGACGGGATCGACGATGCGTGGCTCGAGGGGGTCGAGGTGGTTGGTGTCACGGCAGGAGCATCAGCACCTGACCAGCGGGTCCAGGGGGTCATCGAGCGGATTGCACCCGCCGAGGGGATCGAACGGGTCCGGGTGACCGATGAGGATGAGTACTTCCCGCTCCCTCCCCAACTGCGTCGGTTCATGGCGACCCTTCAAGCACTGGTTGAGGGTGGGTTTGCCTGTCGCACCCCTGGCACGGACGGCCCCGTTGACCTCGACCGGAACATGACGGCGACGGACGCCCTCTCGATCCTCGGGGTGTAGCAGCCGGCACCAGCGAGCTCTGGTGCAGCGTCAGATCCTCACCCAACCAAGGCGATGATCCGAGCAACCACCTCATCGACGGTCAGGTCGCCGGTGTCGACAATGACGGCATCATCGGCGGGACGAAGCGGCGACGCGGTGCGTGTTGAGTCGGCATGGTCCCGTTTTGCAAGGGCGTCAGCGACCTCCTGGAGTGACGTTCCGCCAGCCTCAGCATCACCGGCTCGGCGCATC
>CAZULI010000086.1:0-5561 GCA_964621095.1 uncultured Acidimicrobiaceae bacterium
ATGGTTCCTCCACTACACCGCTTCGAAAGCAGCCGTGATCGGTATGACCCGCGCCGCAGCCCGCGAGCTTGGGCCCGATGGGATCACCGTCAACTCGGTTGCTCCTGGTCTCGTGGACAACGATGCGTCAGCGATCATCAACACCCGCGAGTACATTGATTCGGCGCCCAAGGCACGAGCTCTGCAACGAGGCTTGGCTGCGTCAGACATGGTGGGCGCCGTCCTCTTCCTGTCCTCACCAGCAAGTCAGGCGATTTCAGGTCAAACGATCATCGTTGATGGTGGTCAGATGATGCTCTGATCCGGAGAGCCCCGCTCGACGGATCCGTAGATACGGATCATCACCGCAGGGCGCGCTGTTTCGCGGCCAAGATATGGAGTCTTGCGGCAGCTTCGGCGGCGGCGGAGTCTCGCGCCAACAACGCATCCACGATGCTCGTATGCTGCCCAATCGTCTCAGCGAGTTCCTGCTCCGTCATCGCGTTTGCGATTGGGTACCCGAAATGAAACGCCAAGTTCCTCTGCCATGCGAGCGCCAACCTTGGTACGCCGCAGGCTTGGACGATCGCTTCGTGGAACAGTTCATTGAGATGAACTTGGTACTCCCGGTCCACATCCGCGATGAGGAGCAGCTCCTTCTCATGGATCTTCACAATCTCGTCAAGCTCACTCGTGGTTGCACTCTGGGCGGCGAGACCCGTGGCGTAACTCTCCAAAGCGCAGCGGACGTCGTAGATCTCCGAGACCTCTTTGGGACCAAACTCCTTCACGGACCAGCCCTGGCGCCCCTCCACAATCAACCCGTCAGCCCGCAACCGCTGGGTTGCCTCTCGGATCGGCGTTCTACTGGTACCAAGTTGGGTTGCCAGATCGGTCTCAATCAGCCTCTCGTTGGGCCGTAGCTTTCCCCGCAAAATGCTGGTCCGAAGCTCCTGGTACACGTACTCTGTGGCCCCAACCGAGGAATCACCTCCCTCACGAAGGGACGGCGTGCGTTCACCGTCCAAGATCATCGGGAATCCCGGCCGCCAAGACCATCAGTGCAACTCAGCCAGGCGACTCCCTGGGTATTCCTTGATCGTGGTTCATCCATTCCTTCACCTGCTCAACCCACATGCTGTACGGGAAGCTGATTGACAAGGTATCCGGCATCCACATGCAGCACCGCGCCAGTAACAGCAGCGGCATCAGAATCGAGGAAGTATGTTACCGCAGCACTCACCTCGGCGGGTGTCACCAAGCGACCGAGGGCTGTTCGGTTCGTGGTGGCCTCCCATGGGATCCTGGCTCCGTCAGTCATGGCCGTCCGCATGTGTCCTGGTGCCACACAGTTGACCGTCACACCGAATGGTCCGAGTTCGATCGCAAGCGTTGCAAAGACACTTTCGAGCATGGCTTTTGACGCCGCATACTCGGATCTGGCTCTCCAGCCACCGCGACCCGTGACCGACGAGATTCCGACTACGCGTCCATACCGGAGTCGGACCATGTCCTCGCGCATGGCGCGGACGATATTGACAGCACCGAGCACGTTCACATCCACCGCTCGCAAGAACTCCTCAGAGGTCAGGTCCAGGGTGTCCTTGTACCGGGGTCCAACCCCCACCGTATAGACAAGCTTCACTGGAGGAGCCGACTGTATCCGGCGCACCTCAGCAACGACCTCGGCAACAGCGTCTGCATCGGTCACGTCAACCGCATAATGAGCGTGGGGGAACGCTGCAGGGGGTTCCTGGGCATCAAGGACGACGACCGCATCACCGTTCTTCGAGATTCGGTCGACAATTGCCCTACCAACCGTTCCGAAGCCTCCCGCGACGAGGGTCAGACCCTCAGTGGTGGTCATTGATGGTCACCGATACGGAATGAACATCACTGGCCATGCCCAGTTGTCGGATCAGCTCCACAAGGTTGGGTTCTCTGTGAACGTTCATCTCATACCACGATTGCTTCGGTTTTTGCTGATCAACCTGCATCTTCTGTAGGAGTTCGGGCATGAACAGGGTTGCCAGGAGGAGGTCCTCGTTCGTCGAAAACGGTCCGAGCTCCTTCTGGACACGGTCGAGGAGAGGTTCGGCAAGGCCACCGGGACGATCCGTCACCGGGGATTCACCTTTGCCCACCTTGTCGAGCACATCAGGATCGATCGGTCCGGGTGTCCTGCCCCAGTAGCCAAGAACAAACCGACGAATATCGTCTGGAACGACCTCGTACCGGCCATAGAGCACATTGAGGAGTGCTTGGGTGGCGACGAATTGAGAGAACGGGGTTTGGATGTTCGGAAACCCCAGTTCTTCACGAACTCGGGGCATCTCTTCGAGGACTGCAGCGAGCTTCCCCTCCTCCCCCCTCTCACGCAACTGGGCCCGGAAGTTCGAGATCATCCCACCGGGTATCTGATGTGCGTAGTACTTGGGGTCGTACTCAGCGGGAACACCCGTCGGCAATCCGGCGATCCGGGCGATGGACGCAAAATGCTCATCGATGTGCTCCATCGCCTCCTCATCAAGGTCCACATCGTGACCCATCCACTTGAGCGACCGGTACATCAAGGACCCCGACGGTAGGGATGCCCCATTGGCCAGTACGGGGGTTGATGTCCATACCGCCGTTGCGCCTTGATTCGCTGCTTCGAGGTTGGATGCTGGTCCGAGTCCGGTCGTGCAGTGCGAGTGCACCCGAACGGGCAAATTGTTGGACGCTGCAAGGATTGCCGGGAACAGTTTCTTCAATCTCTCGGGGGTGAGAAGACCGCCGGCATCCTTGAGCACGATACCGTGGACACCGAGACTCACCAGTTCTTTGACGACCCCCACGAAGAACTCGTCGGTATGGACCGGGCTGACCGTGAACTGGACGCCTCCCTCGACCTGGTTGCCTGCCTCGAGGGCAGCTTTGATGGGCACCTCAATGGTTCTTACATCGTTCATTGAAGCGGTGATCCACTGAATGTCCAGATACTGAGCACAGGTTCGAGTGAACAGATCGACCACGTCATCAGGCAGCACATGAGAGATACTGAAAAACTGGCTCATCCCAAGCATCCGGAGCGGAGTGTTGGTGAAGGTGTCCCGACACAAACGCATGCGATCCCAGGGGTTCTCACCCAAATACCGAACACAGGCGTCCATTTGGACGGAGGACATCACCTCAACAGACTCGTAGCCAACGCTATCAAGAACGCCGAGGATGGGTTCCATCATCTCGGTCGTCATGCGGGTCGCCCACAGCGATTGATTGCCATCACGCAAACTGGTGTCAATGATCTTTGTCATTTGTCACATCCCTTCAAGCCATTTCCGAGATGTCCACTCCGTGTCTATCTCCCCAGTACAGAAATCGTCATGACGCACCAGCCACCGGTGAAATGGAAGATTGGTTGGTATCCCATCGACGGCGAGTTCATCGAGAACTCGCCGCGATCGGGCCAGGACCGAGTCGCGGTCCAGTCCATGGACAATGATCTTTGCGAGCAACGAGTCGTAGAATGGCGGCACCTCGTACCCCTGATAACAATGCGTGTCCGCCCGCACCCATGGTCCCTGAGGTACATGCCATGTCTTGAGTGTGCCTGCCCCGGGTCGGAAGTTCTGTGTTGTGTCCTCTGCATTGATACGAAACTCAATGGCATGCCCCCTTGGAACGATCTCTTTCTGTTCGATTCCAATGTTCTCCCCTGCCGCGATGCGGATCTGGAGAGCCACCAGGTCGTGGCCGGTCACCAGTTCCGTCACGGGGTGTTCCACTTGCAGGCGGGTGTTCACCTCGATGAAGAAGAACTCCTGCGTGTCCTGATCCACCAGAAACTCGACCGTTCCCACACCGAGATACCCGACGTGTTCGAGCAAGGCAACCGCGGCGGATGCAAGGCGCTCCCGAGTCTGCGGGGTTATCCCTGGTGAGGGTGATTCCTCGACAAGCTTCTGATAGTTGCGCTGGATGCTGCAATCACGCTCGCCGAAATGCACCGTTCCACCGTGCCGATCTGCAGCTACCTGGATCTCAACATGACGGGCCCGTGTGATGAACCGCTCCAGGTACACGTCAGCCACGCCGGAGGACGCACTTGCTTCTGAAGTCGCCAACGCGAGCATCCGGCCGAGATCGTCCGGATGCTCGACTTTTCGCATTCCTTTCCCCCCTCCCCCACCTGCCGCCTTGATCAGCACCGGATACCCCATCTCACGGGCTTGCTCGGTGGCCGACGCAAGATCGGTGACCGGGGCAGCCGTTCCGTTCATCACGGGCACCCCAGCTTCTTGTGCCGCGCGCCGCCCCGCGATCTTGTTCCCGAGGAGCGCGATGGTTTCGGGGTCAGGGCCAACAAAGATCTGACCATGTTCCTGGCATGCTTGCGAGAACGCTTCATTCTCCGAGAGAAACCCGTACCCGGGATGGATTGCGTCACAACCGGTGCCCGTCGCTGCTGCCAGGATCCGCGAAGCATCCAAGTAGCTGCTGGCCGCCTTGGCACCACCGATGCAGACTGCTCGGTCTGCCGTGCTCACCGGCAGCGACTCCCGATCGGCCTCGGAGTATCCCAGGACCGACTCGATGCCGAGATCCCGGCAAGCGCGGAGAATCCGCATCGCAATCTCACCACGGTTGGCAACGAAGAGACGCCGAATCGTCATGTTGGACGGACGAACATCAAAATCTGATCGTACTCCACGAGCTCCTCGTTCTCGATGCAGATCTCAACGATCGTTCCTGAGACGCCAGCCGGAATCTCGGTGAACATCTTCATCACTTCGAGCGTGCACACCGGCGTCTGGTTCGTCACCACGTCACCAACTTCAACATACGGAGGCTGGTCCGGGGCCGGACGGCGGTAGAAGACGCCAATGACGGGACTTCGTACCGCGACCAGCCCCTCATCGACGTGCTGGTCGGGTTTCCTCGTCCCTTGGACCGACCTGCTGTCACCCGTGTCATGGGACGCCGTGGCTTCCCGACCAACCGTCTCAGCCTTGGGAACGGCAGCGACCGATTCATCGTTTCGGACAACAGGGCGCGGAAGCCCGGATTGCGATGTTGAGCCTGCATCCTTGCTCACGTGGAGCCGCATCGACCCCACCTCGAGATGCAGATCGCGGATCGATGAATCCGCAAACACCTGCAATATTTCGGCTATGTCCGATTGGCTCAGTTCCATACCTTCGTTCCTTCTGACAGCTTCATTCCCGTTGCCGCTTTCATTGCTTCGAACGTGACATCGGGGGCCAACTCGACCAACTCTGGGCCGGTCTCGAGGAGGTCAATCACTCCGAGGTCCGTGTAGACGCGTGACACCACCCCGCGTGCGGTCAACGTGTAGGTGCACTCCTCAACAAGCTTCGGGCTGCCGTCGGCAGCCACATGTGACATCGCTAGCCACACCCGTTGCGCACCCACGGCCAGATCAGCGGCACCACCGATGCCACCCACCTGTTTCCGTGGGAGTCGCCAGTTCGCGATGTCGCCGGATGCCGAGACCTGATACGCACCCATTATCGCAAGGTCGAGGTGGCCACCTCTGATGATCGAAAATGACAACAAGGTATCGAAAAAGCATCCACCAA
>CAZULI010000086.1:5571-6976 GCA_964621095.1 uncultured Acidimicrobiaceae bacterium
CCAACCACAACGGTCACCGGTTGCTTTCCCGCATCGACCAGATCAGGATCCTCGTCACCAACCTCGGGCCTTGGGCCCATCCCAAGAATCCCATTCTCAGAGTGCAGAAGCACGCCCTTCTGGCCGATGTACCCTGCCACCAAGGTGGGGATGCCGATGCCGAGATTCACAGCCCATCCCGGTTGGATGTCCTGTGCCACTCTTTGGGCAATCTCGCCCTTCGTCCAGGCCACTAGTTCATCTCCTTGTCGTCGTGGATCTCCAACAACCGGAGGGCGTTGTCCCGCAACACCATCGGTATCACCGATTCCTTGAGACTGAGTGACGCAAAATCCGCGAGCCAGCGGTCCGGGGTGAGGAGAGGCCAGTCAGAGCCGAACAGAAACTTGTCCGGGATCACGCTGTTGCAGTACTGAATGACCTCTGGCGGGAGGTAGCGGGGAGACCAGCCCGAGAGATCGATCCAGATGTTCTGTTTGTGCCGTGCTGCTGCGAGCAGTTCGAGATGCCACGGCCACCCGAAATGGGCAGCAATCAGCTGCAGCCTTGGAAAGCTGGCGGCGACGTCGTCGAGATACGGAACGGGTCGCCCGCAGTCCAGACGGATCCCACCGCCGCCGGGCATGCCCGCCCCGATTCCCGTGGTTCCCGTGTGAACCATGACTGGCCAGCCGACCTCCTGTGCAAACTCCCAAAGAGGGAAATACCTTCGGTCGTTGAGATAGAACCCTTGGCTCACCGGTTGTACCTTCATCCCCCTGAAGCCGAGCGCGTGGCACCGTTGGGCCTCTCGTACGGCCGCCGCCCCTGTCGGTGGGTCCACGGCACAGAACCCCACGAGGGTTCCGTTGGAGCGGTTCACCAGATCCGCTATGGCGTCATTGTCGCAGCGTTCACCGGTGCTCGAGGAACTGTCAACATCAAAGACGACGGCACGCATGTTCCGTGACGCGTAGTACTCGATGAGATCGTCGTCCTTGGAGTCCTGGGACCCGCTCGAACCTGATCCAAAAAGCTGCTGGGCATGCTTCCATTGGCTTGAGGCCGTGTTGCGCCGCTCCCCTGTACGAACATGGACATGGATGTCGAATGCATCGATCATGCGGACTTCTCCGGGAGAGGGACGATGGAATTGACGAAGATGCTCGGAACGTGGATGTGTTCTGGGTCCAGCTCACCCGGTTCAACAATCCGCTTCGCTTCCACAATGGTGACCTTCGCCGCCATTGCCATCAACGGATTGAAGTTTCTCGCTGCCTTCCGCATGTAGAGGTTGCCGAGACGGTCGGCCACATCAGCGTGGATCAGGGCAACATCGGCATGAAGCGGTGGTACGAGGAAGTAACGTTTGCCGTCTGGGCCGATCACGATCTCCCAGTCCCTTCCCAGATCAGCATCGAGACCC
>CAZULI010000087.1:0-6969 GCA_964621095.1 uncultured Acidimicrobiaceae bacterium
GAGACGACCGGTGCCATGCATGTGATACTGCGGGGATCCGAGTAGGGGAGCCGCTTGGCCGTACTCTGCCGGTACGTGTGCCGACCATCCATCGGGAGTTCATCGATGCGGCGGTGCGTGCTCGGGGGTCCCGGATCGGGTAGTTTGGGGTTCCCAACGTTCCGGGGAGGTCTGATGGAAGACATCATCATCGGCATTCTGGCGATCGCGATTGGCGTGCTGTTCTGCTTCTGGGGGTATCTGGCGATGCGTGTGATCATCCCGATCTGGGGTGCCTTCGCTGGGTTCATCCTGGGTGCGGGACTGGTGGCCTCGTTCGCCCACGAGACGTTTCTTGCTTCGTTCACCGCCTGGGTGGTTGGCGTCATCGTTGGCGTCGTGTTTGGTGCCCTCGCGTACATCTACTACGAGATCTCAGTCTTCCTGGCAATGGCAGCCATCGGGTTCGCGATCGGCACGGGAGCGATGGTCGCGCTCGGGGTGACATGGTCATGGCTGATTGTGCTCGTCGGCGTTGCGGTTGGCCTCGTGCTGGCGACCATCGCCATGATCGGTGACCTCCCGATGGCGTTGTTGACGCTCCTCACCGCGACCTCAGGCGCGACCGTCATCGTGGCGGGGATCATGCTGATGACGGGGGTCATCGCTGTTGATGATCTCTCCTCCGGAGCAACCACCCAGCGTCTCAATGACGACTGGTGGTGGTACCTGGTGTACCTCGCCCTGGTCATCGGCGGGGTGCTCAACCAACTCCGAATCGGTATCCGAATTCGTTCGTCGTTGCGCGAGTCGTGGAACGAGTCGGGCGGTCAGCAGCTCCGATCGGCGTAAAGGGCGCCGCACAGCAATCGCGCATCACCTGCCCAGTTGAGGCTGCGAGCCACTTCAACGCGGCCGTCTCCATGTGCGCAGACCACACCGCGGATATTTGACCGCACGGGAGGTGTCCCGCTTCGTTCTATGGGCTGTAGCCCACCGCCACGGTGGGTTCATACCCTGGGTACGCGAAATGAGTGCGCGGGTTCTTCTGGCGAGTGAGTGTGTTACGACCTTGACTGTTCCGTTTCGCGTGCCTGATCGGCGGCATCCCTGAGGAGCTCGGTCCCGCGATCCTTGACCGCTGTGGTGGTCCCATTGACCACGTGGGTGATGCCTTCGACCTGACGGATGAAGCGTGGGCTGCGCTTGAACCGGTTTCCGATTTGTTCATACGTTTCGCCGTCGGCCCGCAGGGCGACGACCCGCTGTTCCATCGCTCGTGGTCGCCGAGTTTTCGGAACGGCGTTGCGCCTGATGCCGGTCCAGTCAATCACACGTCTCACATGTTCAGGACTCACCCGGAAGCGATGAGCGATCTCATGGGTGTCGATGCCTTCTCGATGCATCGTGAGCACCCGTCGCTCGATGGGTCGGAGGCGTTCGAGTAGTGCCACATGACCTCCTTGGTTGTGTCCTTCATACCCTACCCGCCCGAATCGACCCCGGTGACGGATCACCGGTCAGCCGAGTGGCGTGTCTCCGTGCGCGCTGAACCCGGCCGAGACGGAGTCCGGTTCGTGCGTTACGAATCTCTTGGGAACAAGGATGACGCTTCGGACAAAGAACCTCGGTGATGAGGATGCCTCATATGGCTGCTGCGTTTGGACCGCATCGGTGGAGATCGGAGGGAAACTCGACTCATTGAGGCTGGCGACAGGTAGCGTTGGAGGTATTCACAGGAGGGTGAAACATGCGGTCGTTGATCGTTGGCGTGGTACTGGGAGTGCTCCTGGTTGGGTGTGGTGGTGGGGAGGCCAAGGATCCCGGGAGTACCTCCGATGGGCCCTCGCTCAGTGACTTCATCCCCGGATATCCGGAGTTCAATGAGTCGTCGGCTGAACAAGACGCTCTCCGACAGGAGCGGGAGGTCCAGGACAAGATCGCAGCGTGTATGGCTGCCGAGGGGTTTGAGTACATCCCGTATATCCCGAACGAGGACGAGAGTGGCTACATGATGGTCGGCTCCCAGGAGGAGTGGGTGGAGCAGTACGGCTTTGGCATTGCAACCATGATGCTCGAGGACCAGCGGGAGTATGACGAGGAGGCGATGGCAGCAGAGATGGCGAAGGATCCGAACAACGCCATTGTCGACGCCATGTCCGCCAGCGAGCAGAACGCGTACTACACGGCGCTGTACGGTGAACAGCCTCTGTACGAGGAGTATGAGGAGTCAGGGGACGTCGTTGCAACGACAACCATGGCCGCCATAACGCCATCGGGGTGTCAGAGCATGGCGTATGAGGAGGTGTACGACCAAGGTGCCGTTGGAGAGTTCTACGAGCTGTTCGGTGCCCAGATGATGGATGTGTACTCGGGGATCGAGTCTGATCCGAAGATTGTGACCCTGAACGGGGAGTGGTCGTCGTGCATGGCGAACCAAGGGTACGACTTTGCCACCGAGTCTGATGCCCAGATCCACATCATGCGCCGCCTTGAAGAGGTTGGCGCAATCACCGACCTCGACATCTCCGAGAACGGTTGGGGGTATGGCAGCGAGGGGTTCGAGCCTGGCAGCGCGACGGAGGCAGCCGTGAGGGAGATTGCCACCGAGGAGCTGGTCATTGCCAAGGCAAGTCTCGAATGTTGGGGTGACCGCGAGAAGGTGTATGAAGAGGTGATCCGCGATGCTGAGCGTCGCTTCATCGAGGAGAATCTCGCGGAGCTGGAGCAGTTCAAGCGGGATCATTCGTAGATGCGCCGTCGACTCCCGATCGTTGTCGGGTTGGTTGTGGTGGTCGCCGTGGCCGTTGTGGGGTGGGTTGCTGCGTCCCGGATCAAGTCGCCCGCACAGATCGCCGCCGAAGCAGAGCCACCGACTCCGTCGCTGATCACCGTCCCCGTCGAGGAGATGGTGATCTCGAACGATGTGGTGACCCGCGGCACGGTGCGCTTCGAACAACCTCAGATTGTCACAGCCACATCGGTCGCCCTCGATGGCGTATCGCCGGTGGTGACCAAGGTTCCTGCCATCGGGGACGAGTTTGTTGAGGGGGACGTGCTGTATGAGATCGCCGGGCGCCCGACGTTCCTCCTTGCTGGTGATCTGCCATTGTTCCGCACGGTGCGGCCCGGTGACCAGGGCCAGGACATCGCCCAGCTCCAGGAGGCACTCGTACGGCTCGGGTTCCCCATCGCGGAGATCAACGGGGTGTACAGCGACGAGACGGAGGACGCCGTCGCAGCGTTCTACCGCTCCCGGGGGTATGAGCCGTTGGAACCCACCGACGACGCCCACGACGCGTACGCGGCTGCGAAGGATTCGTACGATGCAAGTGGGGATGCCGTAGCGGACGCCCAACGAGCGGTAGCTGCAGCCAGAGCCGACAGGCAAGCCGCGACCGCCGCGATGAACGACGCTGCGGGGCGCCTCGCACTGGCACAGGCCGGCACCCACCCTGACACGGGGCTCCCTCCGACGCCGGACGAGATGATGGAGTTCCAAAGTGATGTGGATGCGGCGGTTGGGAGGGTTGCCGATGCCAAGGCACAAGTGTCGGGGGCCGAGTCCGGGTTGCGAGCCGCAAGACGCGGACGAACCGCGGCCGGTGCCGCGTTGGACCGGGCGGCCGCAGCCCTCGGGTACGCCGCACCCGAGACAGAGTTCCTCTTCTTCCCCCAATTCCCGATCCGGGTTGATACGGTCCTTGCCGGGCGTGGCGATGTGGCCGCGGGCGAGATCATGCAGGTCTCAGGATCCCGACTCGCCATCGACTCGGCGGTGAAACTGGTTGAGGTCGAGTATGTGAAGGTGGGTGCCCCCGTGACGATCGAGCTTGACCGTTTGGGCATCAAGGTGACCGGAACGGTTTCGGTTGTCGCCCCAGCGCCCGGCACGGACGGGGTTCCACCCGACCGGGTGTACATCGAGATTCTCCCCGATGAGGTCCGGGCCGACCTGAACAACACGAACGTCAAGATCGTGATCCCGGTCGCCTCACAATCCACCTCCGGCGCCGTCCTTGCGGTCCCCGTCGCAGCACTGTCTGCAACAGGTGCGGGCGACACGATCGTCACCGTCGAGAACCCCGACGGGACGACCCGGACCGTTGCGGTGACTCCTGGATTGTCCACCGCCGGGGGGATGGTGGAGATCACCCCCATTGACGGCGACTTGGCAGTTGGTGACAGGGTTGTGGTCGGCCTGCAATCTGCGCCATGATCGGGGCAACGCTCGATCCGGTCACCGCCGTGGTCCAGCTTGAGGCCGTGAGCCGCACCTATCCGGGGTTCCCGCCGGTTGAGGCGGTGCGTGGCGCGGACCTCGTCGTCAACGAGGGGGAGTACGTCTCGATCGTGGGGCCGTCGGGGTCCGGGAAATCGACGTTGCTGCACCTCCTTGGCTGTCTTGATCGACCCACGAATGGGACGTACCGACTCCGTGGCATCGATGTCGGTGCGCTGCCCGATGGAAAACGCACGGCGGTCCGTGGTCGGGAGATCGGGTTCGTGTTCCAGTCGTTCCATCTCCTGTCACACCGCACCGTGTTGGACAATGTGATCACCGGGATGCTGTACAACCGGATCCCACGAAAGGTGAGAACCTCCAGGGCAACCGAGGCGCTCGAACGCGTCGGTCTTGGACACCGGCTCGATTTCACGCCAACCAAACTCTCGGGTGGTGAACGTCAACGTGTTGCGGTGGCCCGCGCGGTGGCCCCCGGCCCATCGTTGCTGTTGTGCGACGAACCGACCGGCAACCTGGACACCGCCACCACTGATTCAATGCTCGATCTTTTCGACGAACTCCGCGCCGAAGGGCTGACGCTGATTGTGATCACCCACAACGAGGCGGTGAGCGAGCGGGCGGATCGTCGTATCGAGATCGTTGACGGAATCCTCACCGAGCGCACCCCATGACCACCAAGCGCACGGCTCGGTCACACTTCTCCCTCCGGGACCTCGCAACCGAGGCTGGTGTCGGGATGCTTGCGCGCCCTGGCCGGACCGTCCTCACGGTGCTCGGCACCGTGCTCGGCATCGCCGCGCTGGTCGCGACGCTCGGGCTTGCAAAGACCGCAGGCAACCAGATCGTCACCCGTTTTGATGCGCTCGCTGCCACGTCGGTGACCGTGGAGAACCGCATCCGAGGGTTTGAGTCATCCGACGCTCAACAGGTGTCGTACATTCCGTGGGATGCCGAGGACCGGCTCACCCGCCTCAACGGTGTCGTTGCTGCCGGCACCGAGAGCGTTGTCAACACGAACAACGAGCTCGTCAGATCCGTCCCGATCAACGACCCCCTCGGACAGTCTGAGTTCTCGATCAACGTCTATGCGGTCTCCCCGGGGCTCTTCGAAGCCATCGGGGCAACCCTCGCCACCGGTCGGTTCTTCGATGCAGGTCACGACGAACGAGCTGAACCCATCGCGATCCTCGGCCCAGGAGCAGCGAGACGACTCAACGTCTCCCGAGTCGATCAACAGCCAGCGATCTTCATCGGGGACACGACCCTCGTGGTCGCAGGCATCCTTGCCACCACCCAGCGCGACCCAGTCCTGCTTGACGCGATCATCATCCCCAACAACACGGCACGGCACCTGTTCAACCTCCAAGCCCCCGCCAAGGTCCAGATCCGCACCGAGATCGGTGCCGCCCAACTCATCGGACTTCAAGCAGCCACCGCCCTGTCCCCGAACGACCCCTCGCTCCTGCGGGTCACCGTCCCGCCCGAACCCAAGGCGGTCCAGCAACAGGTCGCATCGGACGTCAACACCCTCTTCCTCGTCCTCGGCGCGGTTGCCCTGGTCGTGGGGGCGATCGGTATTGCCAACGTCACACTCGTCTCGGTACTCGAACGGGTCGGGGAGATCGGTCTCAGACGCGCCGTGGGAGCCACCCGTGGGCACATTGCAGCGCAGTTCCTCGCCGAATCGGCAGCCGTCGGTCTCGTTGGTGGCGTTGTTGGGGCGTCGTTGGGGGTCCTCGTCATTGTTGGGGTGTCAGCAGCGAGACTCTGGACACCGGTCCTTGACCCATGGGTCCCACTTGTCGCACCGCTTGTGGGTGCTGCCACTGGCCTCATCGCTGGCCTTTACCCCGCATGGCGGGCCGCGTCCCTTGAACCGATCGAAGCCCTCAGAACCGGGACGTGATGGGGAGACACGCATCCCGATGCCATGAGGGAACGCGCGGGGCGACGGGGACCGCACTCAGTCCCGGATGATCCAGAAGATCTGTGCGGTCTCAGGAAGAAGGTTCTGCCAGCCGTGGATGGCATCCGTGGTGACGAGCAGCGCGTCCCCGGCACGCAGGACGGGGGTCTCCTGGTTGAGGATGATCTGGACGACGCCCGTGGCGACCAGTACGAGTTCCGCGCCCTTGTGAACAGTGCCCGGTTCGCCACTCTCCCCGGCCCCAAGGGTCACGAGATGGGCGCGTAGGCCGGCTTCCGGGTTGTCAAGGAGTGGCATGATCCCTCGGCGGGCTGGGATGCGATCCCGGCGGGCGACGGTGTACCCCGAGTCTGGGTGGTACCCGATGAGCTCGTCGATGGTCACGTTGAGGGCCTCGCTCAGAGTGAGGAGCGTGTCCAGGTTCAATCCTCGGTGGCCGGACTCGACCTGGGAGATGGCGCTGGGGGAGACATCGGCAAGCCGTGCAACCTCGGTCTGGGTGAGACCCCGACTCGTCCTGAGCCTGCGCAGACCGTCGGCGAGTCGGCTGAGAGCCCGCACCTCATCCAGGACGACGCCCTCGGATCCGGTCGAGACATCAAAGATGCGTCCCACAGCGTGGGATCGACCCTCGGCCTTGACGACACGCAGTCTCCCCGCCGTGTGGTCGATGACGCATTGGGTGACCCGTTGGACACCGTCAAGGATGGGGGATGACCCATCCCGGGAGCACCTCCAGTAGGCGATCGCTCCCTTGTCAAAGAGACGAGGGCAGATTCGGGTGAAGAACCCGAGGGCGGACTCTGGTCCCAATCGC
>CAZULI010000088.1:0-6929 GCA_964621095.1 uncultured Acidimicrobiaceae bacterium
TCGTGCTTCAGGTCATCGCTCACGTGGAAGGGTTCGCTGAAGGTCACCGTTTTCCGTAGAGGCGTTTCTTGAACTCGTCGTCAAGGGGTTTGGCCGGAAGGAAGAGCCACGTGACGACCGCACCCACGAGTGCCATCCCGGCGGCGACCCAGACAGCGATCGACATGCCGTGGACAAACGCCTTGCGGGCAGCGGCGATCATGGGAAGACCGGCTTCCCCCATTCCCGTGCCAACGGCGATCGCACCACCAATCGAATCCGCCGCCATCGCGGCAGCGTCCGCCGGGAGTCCTGCGACAACCGATGCCATGTCGGCCCCGTACGTCGAGATCAGGATGCTCCCAAGAATCGCCACCCCGAGGGCGCCACCGATCTGTCGGGTCGTGTCGTTCATGGCAGACCCAACTCCCGCCTTGGCAAGGGGGAGGGAGCCCATGATCGAATCCGTTGCCGGTGCCATTGCCGTACCCATCCCGATACCGAGGAGGGTGAGGGTGACGGCCACATGCAGATAGTTCGAGTTGACGTCGGTCATGGCGAGCCACCCCATGGCGATGGCAACCACCCCCAACCCAATGGTCACGACGACCTTGGTTCCGTACCGCTCGACGAACCGTGCCGAAAGGGGTGCGGCAATGATCTGTGTTCCGAGCGGTATGACTCGGAGCCCAGCTTCAAGTGGTGAGTATCCGAGCACGAACTGCATGTACTGGGGGAGGAGGAACACGGTTCCGAACATGGCAAAGAAGACAAGGGTCACGGCAAGGCTCGCCGCGCTGAAGCGGGGGTTCTTGAAGAACTCAACCTTGAGCAGGGGGTGTTCGATGCGGTGCTCCCACCACAGGAACACGCAGAGCAGGATGATGGAGATGACGAAGATGACCAGCACCTTGGGGTCTGTCCACCCAAGGGTCGGGGCTTCGATGATGGCGTAGACGAGACTGATCATGCTGACAATCGAGAGCACGGCACCGATTGGATCAAGCGGGGTCGCCTCAGGGTCCCTCGATTCGGGGATCAGAACCAAGCCGAGCGCCAGTGCAGCGAGTGCCATGAACACATTGATGAAGAAGATCGATCCCCACCAGAAGTGGACGAGCAACCACCCTCCCAAGCCGGGTCCCACGACAATGCCAAGTCCAGCGACGGCGGCCCACATGGCGATCGCTCTGCCACGTTCGACCCCGGTGAAGATGTTCGTGATGATCGACAGCGTTGCCGGCATGATCAAGGCGCCGCCGATGCCTTTGAGTGCGCGAGAGGCGATGATCATGCCAGATGAGTCGGCTGTTGCACCAAGGAGGGCGGCGGCCCCGAAGATGGCAAGACCGACGATCAGGGCTTTCTTGCGGCCAAAGCGGTCCCCGACTGAACCCATCGTGAGCAACAGACCGGCGAACACGAGCACATAGGCATCAACCATCCACTGCAGGTCACTCGCGGACGCGTCAAGCTCCCGGACCAGGGTTGGGAGAGCGACATTGAGCACCGTGTTGTCGAGGACGACGATGATCAGGCTGAGGGACAGCACCGCAAGGGTGAGCCATCGCCGGCGATGTATGGTTTCGGCGTCCATCGTGATCCCTCGTGAGGCTGCGGTCAACCGACCAAGGGTATAGGTGTGTCGTCACCGCTCATTCGATGCCGAGAGCCACCAGCGGATCCGTGAACTCAGCATCCAATGCACGGGCAACTGCCTCATGGGTGAGTCTGCCTCCGGTCACGTTGACACCCCCTGCGAGTTCGGGGAGCCGAGCGATGGCGGCGGTGGTCCCTTCGGCAAGCGCCCGAACATACGGAAGCGTTGCGTTCGACAGTGCCCGTGATGCGGTGATCGGGACTGAGCCAGGGATGTTTCCCACGGCGTAGTGGACGACCCCATCGACCAGATAGGTCGGGTCCTGATGAGTGGTCTCCCGGCTGGTCTCAAAACAACCACCCTGGTCGATCGAGATGTCAACGATGACGGCACCTGCGTGCATGGTTGCCACCATCTCTCTCGTGACGACAATGGGGGTACGAGCACCAGCGACGAGGACGGCGCCGACCACGAGATCGGCTTGGGCAACCCACTCGGCAACGGATGATCTCGTCGAGTACTCGGTCGTGACCCGCGAGCCCCACCGGGTATTGACCCGCTCGAGCGCTTCAATGTTGACGTCAAGGACGGTGACCTGTGCACCGAGTCCCACCGCGACGTCAGCCGCGTTCATCCCTGCGGATCCAGCGCCGATGACCACGACACGACCCTGTGGCACCCCTGCGTGACCTCCGAGGAGAACCCCCCGGCCACCGTTGGGGGCCATCAGATAGAACGCACCAGCTTGGGTTGAGATCCTGCCAGCGATGTGGCTCATGGGGGAGAGGAGGGGGAGGGTTCCTCCCACGACCACGGTCTCGTACGCGATCGCGGTGGCGCCGGAAGCAAGCAGACCCTCGGCCACCTGCGGGTACGCGGCGAGATGAAGATACGTGAAGAGGGTGTGATCCGGTCGGAGCAGCGCGATCTCGGACGGCTGCGGCTCCTTGACGTGGACAATCAGTTCGGCCGCTGCAAACACCTCTTCGGGTGTTGCGAGGATCGTGGCACCCGCTGTTTCATACGACGCATCGGGTGCCCCTGCTCCGTTGCCCGCACCCGACTGGATGTACACCTGATGTCCTCGATGGATCAGGTCGTTCGCTGCCCCCGGCTGGAGTGCAACACGGCGTTCATCTGGTTTGATCTCGGTGACTACCCCGATGTTCATCAGATCCTCTTTCCCGACACTCGCCGGCGCTTGCCGGTGTCTTGTCATGACAACCGATGCTGTTGTTGATGATGATGCCCATGTTTGGTTCGTTAAGGAGTTTGTCGAGCGTTGTGATCGATGGAACCGATTTTGGCCAACTAGGGGTCGCGTGCAACAGTAGGGTGGGGTCACTGGTCCAACACGGTGTTCGCGCTGGACCCGCGTCAAGGCAAAGGAGCCATGCCATGAGTCGAATGGTACGTGCTGCAGTCCTCCAGACTGAGTGGACGGGGGACAAGGAATCCATGATCCAACTCCATGAGAAGTACGCTCGCGAGGCTGCTGCTCAAGGGACCCAGGTCATCTGTTTCCAGGAGCTGTTCTACGGTCCGTACTTCTGTCAGGTTCAGGACATCGAGTACTACGGGTACGCCGAAGAGATTCCGGATGGACCCACGACGAAACGGTTCCAGGAGCTTGCCAAGGAACTCGGCATGGTGATGGTGCTTCCCATGTACGAAAAGGAGATGGCGGGTGTCCTCTACAACACCGCAGCCGTCATCGATGCCGACGGTACGTACCTCGGCAAATACCGCAAGCACCACATCCCCCATGTTGGAGGGTTCTGGGAGAAGTTCTACTTCCGCCCGGGGAACGCGGACTGGCCGGTGTTCGACACGGCGGTCGGCAAGGTCGGTGTGTACATCTGTTACGACCGCCACTTCCCCGAGGGGTGGCGCGCCCTTGGTCTCAACGGTGCCGAGATCGTCTTCAACCCATCCGCCACGAGCCGCGGGTTGTCGTCGTACCTGTGGAAGCTCGAGCAGCCTGCGTCAGCCGTGGCGAACATGTACTACGTGGGTGCCATCAACCGGGTCGGCAAGGAGGACCTGGGGGACAACGACTTCTACGGAACCTCCTACTTCGTCGATCCACGCGGTCAGTTCGTCGGTGAGGTCGCGTCCGACACGGATGCTGAACTCGTCGTGCGGGACCTGGACCTCGAACGGATCGAGGAGGTCAGGAACACCTGGGCGTTCTATCGTGACCGCCGACCGGATGCGTACGGCCCACTGGTCAAGGGGTAGGGCACATGGGGATTCATGCCGAACTCACCGAACGCACGAGGGCGGTCATGCCGTCCTGGCTTGCCCTGTACTACGACGAGCCGATAGCGATCGACCGTGGCGAGGGTCGAACTGTCTGGGATCTCGAAGGGAACGAGTACCTCGATTTCTTCGGTGGCATCCTCACCACGATGACGGCGTACTCGCTCCCTGAAGTGACCGCTGCGATCACCGAACAGGCAGCCAAAGTGCTCCACACCTCAACGCTGTACCTCAATCAACCCATGATCGAGCTCGCTGAGATGGTTGCTGAACTGTCGGGGATTCCTGATGCACGGGTGTTCTTCACCCCGTCAGGAACCGAAGCGAACGATGCCGCCATGCTCCTCGCCACGTCGTACCGTCGATCGAACCAGGTGCTCGCGCTTCGCAACAGCTACCACGGCCGCAGTTTCACCGCCGTGGCCCTCACCAGCCATCGATCGTGGTCGCCGACGGGGTACTCCGGGCTGAATGTGCACTTCGTGCAAGGTCCGTACAAGTCCCGCAGCCCCTACGCCGACCTCAACGACGACGACTTCACAGACGCCGCGGTTGCCGACCTCCAACAGGTCATCGACATGATGACGTCGGGCGAGGTTGCTGCGATGATCGCTGAACCGATCCAGGGTGTTGGTGGCTTCACCACGCCGCCAGCCGGGTTCTTCAAACGATTCAAGGAGGTCCTCGACCAGTACGGCATCCTCTTCGTCGCCGACGAGGTGCAAACGGGGTGGGGTCGTACCGGGGAACATTTCTGGGGCTACCAGGCACACGACATCACCCCCGACATCATGACGTTCGCCAAGGGGATCGGGAACGGGCTCTCGATCGGCGGGGTCGTGGCACGCGCCGAGATCATGAACTGCATCGGGGCGAACTCGATCTCCACCTTTGGCGGAAACCCTCTGGTGAGCGCGGGGGCCCTGGCAAACCTGAAGTACCTCATCGAGAACGACCTACAGGGGAACGCTCTCAAACAAGGGTCGCGCCTGTATGAAGCACTGCTGCCGATCACGACCGAGACCCCATGGATCTTCGAGCTCAGGGGCAAAGGACTGATGCTCGCGATCGAGACGGCCGAACCCGGGACAGGAACGCCTGACGCCGGACGTGCCGGACGGATCCTTGAGGCGTGCAAGCGCCGTGGGTTGCTCATCGGAAAGGGTGGGCTCTACGGGAACGTACTGCGGATCGCCCCGCCGCTGACGGTGACCGAGGCTGAGATCGACACCGCTGGTGAGATCATCACCTCTGCCATTTCGGCCGTCTCTGCAAACACCGACTGATCAGGAGGACCAACCATGAAGACACTGATTTCGGGAGGAACGATCATCACGGCGATCGACATCACGGTTGCCGACGTGCTGGTCGAAGACGAAAAGATCGTTGCGATAGCCGGTCCTGGATCCCACACATGGGCGGAGGATGCCGACAAGATCATCGACGCAACCGGCAAGTATGTGATTCCGGGTGGGATCGACCCTCACACCCATATGGAGTTGCCGTTCGGCGGTACCTCTGCATCGGACAGTTTCGAGACCGGGAGTCGTGCCGCAGCATGGGGCGGCACGACGACGATTGTGGACTTTGCCGTCCAGGTCAAGGGGGAGAGCCTTGTTGCGGGGTTCGACAACTGGATGAACCGTGCCGACGGCAACTGTGCCATCGATTACGGATTCCACATGATTGCAGGGGACATCAACGACCAGTCACTCAAGGAGATGGAGGTGCTCATCGATCGCGGTTGCACCTCCTTCAAGCTGTTCATGGCGTACCCGGGTGTCTTCTACTCCGATGACGGCGACATCCTGCGTGCCATGCAGAAAGCCGCCGAGACCGGCACGCTCATCATGATGCATGCCGAAAACGGAATGGCGATCGATGTGTTGCGCCAGCAGGCACTCGAGCGTGGCCAGACCGACCCCAAATATCACGGTCTGACCCGTCCCCCCATCACCGAGAGTGAAGCAACGCACCGTGCGATCAAGCTGGCCCAGCTCGCTGGTGCTCATCTCTACATCGTCCACATCTCGGCGAAAGAGGCGGTGGCTGAGGTTGCAGAGGCCCGCGACGAAGGGTTCCCGATTTTTGGTGAAACCTGTCCGCAGTACCTGTTCCTCACCCACGAGGAACATCTCTCGGCACCCGGGTTCGAAGGTGCGAAGTACGTCTGTTCAACGCCCATCCGCAAGGAGTCCGAGGGTCATCAGGATGCGCTGTGGCGTGCTCTGGCAACCAACGATCTCCAGGTGGTGTCGACGGACCACTGCCCGTTCTGCATGGATGACCACCCGGTCCTCGGAACGCAGAAGAAACTTGGACTCGGCGATTTCACCGCCATTCCCAACGGTATCCCCGGGGTCGAGGACCGGTACCAGCTCATGTACCACGGCGGGGTGGTCGGCGGCAGATTTGATCTCAACCGGTGGATCGAGCTGTGCGCAACGACACCGGCGAAACTCTTTGGTCTCTACCCGAAAAAGGGCACGATCGCCGTTGGGTCCGACGCCGACATCGTGGTGTTCGACCCGGGCGTGTCATGGACCAAGTCGGTCGAACAGCACCACATGGATGTCGATTACTCGGCGTATGAAGGCATGGAGGTGGATGGAAAGGTTGAGACGGTGATGCTTCGTGGCAAGGTCATCATCGACAACGACGAGTACGTCGGTGACAAGAGTGACGGTCGGTACCTTCCACGCGATCGGATGTCGATCCACCACTAGAGCCGCGGAGTCAAGGGAGTCGTCATGAAACAGATCAATCACATCATCGCCGGTAGCGAGGTTGCCTCCACCTCAGGCCGAACCTCTGAGGTCTACAACCCCGCGAACGGTGAGGTGACCGCCACGGTGGGGCTGGCGTCCGTTGAGGAGGTCGACACCGCCGTTGCGGCAGCAAAGAAAGCGTTCGAGACATGGAGCACCCACTCGATCGCAAAACGAATTGCGATCATGTATCGGTTTCGTGACCTCGTCGACCAGCACACCCACGAGTTCGCTCGTCTGCTGACCGCCGAGCACGGAAAGGTGCTGTCGGACTCCCTTGGCGAGGTCAACCGCGGACTCGAGAACATCGAGTACGCCTG
>CAZULI010000089.1:0-6926 GCA_964621095.1 uncultured Acidimicrobiaceae bacterium
GAGGACGAGATCATCGAGACGTTCCTTGAAGATCCCGAAGCTGCCACCCCGCTGATTGCGATGGCAGGGATGGAGCGTCAGCTTGCCGGGTTGAGCGCACAACGTGACGCTGCAAAGGCTGAAGTGTCGGAGTTGGAGCAGAAACTTCGGGAGGCGAAGACCAGGATCCGGGACGCCCAGAACGAGACGAAGGCAGTGTTGCGGGATCAGAAGGAGTCCGACAAACGGTCACGGATGGGGCTTGTCCAGGCCGCAGAAACGGCGCGCCAGGAACGGGATGCGTTGGTGGTACAGGTGGCGGAGGTCCAGGGTGCGCTGGCGGATCTCAGGGCAGCCCATGATCAACTCCAACACGCGCTTGCAAGGGCGACCGAGCGCGAGACGAGACGCCAGCGCGACGCAGGGCCGGAACCCTCATCCGAGTCGGCGGCGCTGGGAAGCCTGCCGAGTGACCCGTGGGAGCTGGCTGTTCTTCTCGACCGCATCGAACGAAACCTTCGACCGTACCGACCGCCCCTCGCCGGCGTTGCCCCAGGCAGCGCTGATGTACCGGTCCTTGTCATCCCGGCGGGGATCGCTCCTGACACCGCCACCGGTCTTGCATCGGTACTGGCGCTTCGGCCGGACCGAGTCCTGATTGATGGGTACAACGTCGCAGGGATGGTGTCGGGGGAGCGGTTCTCCTCCAAGGAGGGCCGCAACGCCGTCCTCGCCCGCGCCGACATGGTGGCCCGCGCCACCACGGCTGTGGTCACGGTCGTGTTCGATGCAGCAGAGTCCGGTCAGGATGGCGGGTTCAGGACCGACCACGGTGTCGTCGTGGAGTTTGTGGGGGAGGGTTCAGCAGACGACGCCATCGTCCGGCTCGTCCATGCATCCACGGACCGGTGCGTCGTTGTCACGAACGATCGGGAGCTGCAAGTACGCGTGGCGCGTGACAACTGTGTGGTTGTCTACTCGACGGCGCTGGTTGCGTGGAGCGAACACCTCAACCCGTGATGGTGTGCGGCGCAGCGGCTTTTTCTTTTTCTTGGGAGGGGGTCACCCAGCAGCGTTCAGTTCGGCGATCGTCCGAATCGTGGCGATGTCCCCGGTGCCGAGGATGATGGTCGTGACCCCCGCGTCCCGCCACACGTCAAGGCGGTCCTTGATCTGGTCGCGTGATCCGACAATAAACACCTCGTCGACGAGTGCGTCGGGTACCGCAAGGGTGGCCTCCATCTTCTTGCCCGCGAGGTAGAGATCCTGGATCTTCTCTGCGGCCTCACCGTACCCGTAGCGATGGGCGAGATCGTTGTAGAAGTTGCGCCCCTTGGCACCCATGCCGCCGATGTAGAGGGCGATGGAGGGCTTCATCTGCAGGCGGCCCGCCTCAAGATCATCGGTCACGAGCGCCGACACCGTGGGTGAGATCTCGAACCGAGTTGCCTTCTCGGGATCCCCCGAGCGGGTGAACCCCTCGCTGAGATGGGGGGAGTACACCTCGGAGAACCGTTCCGGGGAGAAGAACACGGGGAGCCAGCCATCGGCGATCTCCGCCGTCAGCTCAACATTCTTTGGTCCGAGCGCCGCGATGTGGATGGGGAGGTTCGGGTTCTTGGGTTTGGACATCAGCTTGATGGGCTTGCCAAGGCCGGTTGACCCCTCCCCGGTGAACGGGAGTTGGTAGAACGTGCCGTCATACGTCACTGGGTCCGTGCGGGCGAACATTTTTCGGATGATCTCGACGTACTCCCGGGTGACCCCCAACGGCTTGCCGTAGGGGCGGCCGTGCCACCCCTCCACCACCTGGGGTCCCGAGACCCCGAGGCCAAGGATGAACCGGCCGTTCGAGAGATGATCGATCGCCATCGCCGTCATGGCGGTCATGGCAGGGGTCCGGGCCGGTATCTGGAGCACCGCGGTGCCGAGCCTGATGCGGCTGGTGCGTGCAGCGATGAACGCGAGCGGGGTTGCTGCGTCGGAACCGTACGCCTCTGCGGTCCACACGCTGTCAACCCCGAGGGTTTCTGCCTCTTCGACGAGTGCAAAGCTGTCTGCGATCGCCGTTCCGAAGAGACCAAGGTTGAGCCCGAGCTTCATGGGGATCGAGCATACCGCACGGGAATCTGTCATACCGGCTCGGTACGGTGCTCTCCATTGAGGAGGAATCAATGATCATTGATTGTGAAACCTGTGACATGCGAAACACGCGGACGTGTGATGACTGCATCGTGACCGCACTGGTGGGCGAGCACGGGATTCTCGATCTCGCCGACGACGAACGTCTGGCGATCGAGAGCATGAGCACGATTGGCCTCGTCCCACAGCTCAGGTTCCAGACGCCACCGGCGAGGCGGGCAGGGGACGGCTGAGCGTGGACCGGGCGGGATGTCAACGGGTGTGATGTCCGCTGTCATAGCATGCGGGGCATGGTCACCCTTGGCGAGTTGCAGGCGCTTGTTGACGACGACATCCGGGTGGGGGTCACGGACTGCGCACCGTTCCCCGAGTTGGCAGGGCTGATCAAGGACCGGGTCAGCGCGGGTCTCGATGGTGGGCTCAAGTTCACGTACGGGGCACCTGATGTGGCCGCTGATCCGGGGACATCGTTTCCGTGGGGTCGTTCCATCGTGGTCGCGGCGGTCCCGTATCTGATGGATGGCGATGGCGTGGATGGGGAGCGATCGGTGGCACGGTTCGCCGACGGTGACCGGTACGCACGCCTCAGGGAGACGCTCGACGTCCTGGCCAACGCCCTCACCGATCGCGCCCACCGGGCCGAGCAGGTGTTTGACGATGATCGGCTCGTTGATCGGGCGGTCGCGGTCAGGGCAGGGGTTGCGTGGGCCGGAGTGAGCACGATGGCCCTGATGCCGGGTTACGGACCGTGGTTCCTCATCGGGTCCGTCGTCACCGACGCGGTGCTCGAACCAGGGGAACCGATGGTGCGCACCTGTGGGACGTGTACGGCGTGCATCCCGGCGTGTCCCACGGGGGCGATCATCGCGCCCGGCGTCCTTGACGCATCTCGGTGTCTCGCCGCTGTTCTCCAGCGGGGTGGCAGCATCCCGACCGAACTGAGGGAGGCGGTTGGGGATCGGATCTATGGGTGTGACTCCTGCCTCACTGCCTGTCCACCGGGTCACCCGGTGCTTGCCCGAGTTGCTGGTGGGGGTGGGGAGCTTGATCCGAGCGCCGTTCTCGGCATGTCGGATGACGAACTCGATGGTGTGACACCGCACTGGTACGTGCCAAAGCGGAGCATGCGGTTCGTCCGCCGGAACGCGTTGGTTGCCGTGGGGAACCGGGCAGCGAGAGAGGAGTTCGCCCTGCTGTGTGGGTACCTTGGGCACCCTGACGCGATGCTGCGGAGTCACGCCGCATGGGCGCTTGGCCAGCAGGATCACGAGTTGGCTGAGAGAGTCCTCCAAGGCGCGCTCGCAGACGAACCTGACGCCCAGGTCCGTGAGGAGATCGCCGATGCCTTGGGGAGGTGAACCATCGCGATCCCGTCCCAACACCGATGGGGCCGGGGAGTCCGACCGAGCGCGTCTACGCTGAGGGGTGCGAACCGACCCCGGAGATGATCGAGCGATGACGTTTCATGTGGTGGCAGATGTCCACGGGGCACACGAAGCCCTCGGGAGGGTTGCGCCGGCAGGGTCCACGGTGCTCGTCCTCGGCGACCTGGTGAACCTGGTCGATTACCGAACGAACGAGGGAATCCTCCCCGACGTGATCGGGGTGGACGTCATCAAGCGACTCGTCGCGTTGCGAGCTGCGGGGTTGTTCGAGGAAGCGTCCGCGTTGTGGACCGAGCGTGCGGGTCCGCACGGGAGCGGGATCCGGGACGAGGTCGCCGAGCGGATGCAGTGGGAGTACGAAGCGGTGGCGCGTGCCCTTGCGCCGTATCGGGCGTACGTCACGTTCGGAAACGTCGATCGGATCGAGATGCTCAAAGCCTCTCTGCCATCTTCGGCAACGTTCATCGACAGCGGCGTTGTCGAGATCGACGGGTACACGGTCGGGTTCGTCGGAGGGGGTGTCCCGCACCTCGGCATCGAGGGTGAGGTGACCGAACAGCAGATGGCGGACAAGCTCGCCGCCCTCGGACCGGTTGACATCCTCTGCACCCATGTTCCCCCCGCCATCGACGTGCTCTCCCATGACGTCGTGGGCGGTCGACCGAAAGCCTCACGGTCAATCCTCGAGTACCTCGTCAACCATCAGCCAAGGATGCACTTTTTCGGCGATGTCCATCAGCCAAGGGCACTCACGTGGCGGGTTGGTGGAACGGTGTGCCGCAACGTCGGGTACTTCCGAGCGACAGGTCGCAGTGTCCTCTACCCCTGACATCGATCTCGATGCACTCGCCCGTGGGTACCGGTTTCGTCCCATCTCGCAAGCGGGGAGAGATCGTGCCGTGCGTGCTGCCCGAGGATCCCTCGACCCGCTCGTCGACATCGGCGGCGGCGTGGGTAACCACGCCGGGGTGTGGGCGGCGATGGGTCGCACCGCGTTTGTGATCGACGCGTCGCGGGACATGGTGACCCAGGCAGGTGCCAGGCCACACGTCGAAGCGGTGCGTGCCGACGCAGCCCACCTCCCGTTTCGCAACGACTCGCTCGGGCTTGCGTACTTCCACCTCTCCGTTCACTACGGTGACTGGCGGGTGACCCTCCCGGAGGCGGTGCGCTGTGTGCGCCCGGGCGGACGGGTTCAGATCTGGACGTTTGCGCCTTCCGACATGGGGGAGACCTCCCTCGGGCGGTGGTTTCCCAGCGTTGTGGAGATCGACAGCGCCCGGTTCCCCGATCCGAACGATCTGGCAGCACTCCTCGGCGGGCTGGGCCGATCGGTGTCGGTCACCAGCGAGGTGGAGGTGATGGAACGCACGGCTCGGTCCTGGGTTGAGGCGGTCCGGGGACGGTTTGTCAGCACACTCCAACTCCTGGCCGACGAGGAGCTCGAATCGGGGATAGCGGCGTTCCGACGTGCCTTCCCCGATGACGACGAGGTGTACCGCTATGAGGCTCGCTACATCTCGGTCACGTGCGTTGTCTGATCGCTACGCTTCGTCATGAACTGAGCGGTGAAGGAGGATCAATGGCCGTCGAGGGGACCGTACAGCAAGTTGAGGTTTCGGCTGACCCCCAAAAGGTGCACGACATCGCACTCGATCTTGAGGCGTACCCCGAGTGGGTTGATGGCGTGCAGTCCGTCGTCGTTGACTCACGCGATGACCAGGGGAGACCAGTTGAGGCGAGTTTCGTGGTGCACGCGATGATCAAGCAGATCTCATACACCCTTCAGTACAGCTACGAACGAGACAACGGGTTCTCGTGGTCAGCGATACCGAACGATGACATCAGGACCCTCGAAGGAAGCTACGAGTTCAACGCGTTGCCCGATGGTGGCACCGAGGTTGTCTACGCCCTCAAGGTCAATCCGGCGTTCAATGTGCCGGGGCTCCTGCGCCGACAGGCGGAGAAACAAGTCATTGGCGCGGCACTGCGTGGGCTGAAGAAACGAGCAGAAGAGACCGCTTGATGCGCATCATTCTTGTCACGGGCAAGGGTGGTGTCGGGAAGACAACGGTGTCGGCGGCAACGGCGATCGCGGCCGCCGATCGCGGTCTGCGCACCCTCGTCATGTCGACCGATCCGGCGCACTCGCTCGCTGACGCATTCGAGGTCCCCCTCGGTGATTCCCCCACGACCGTTGTTGGGAACCTTGACGCACAACAGGTCGACAGTCAGCTGCGACTTGAGGAGTCCTGGGGCGCTGTGCGGGATCATCTCATGGAGTTGTTCGACTGGTCGGGACTCCACGGGATCGAGGCCGAGGAGCTCGCCGTGTTCCCTGGCATGGATGAACTGTTCTCACTCGGGATCGTCAGGGAGCACGCCACGTCGGGTGCGTACGACGTCATCATCGTCGACTGTGCCCCGACCGCGGAGACGTTGCGGCTCCTGAGCCTCCCTGAGGTCATGTCGTGGTACATGGACAAGCTGTTCCCTGCCTCCCGGCGGATCGCAAAGGTTGCCCGCCCGGTTCTTTCCAAGATGACCGGCATGCCCATGGCCGATGACGCTGTTTTTGACGCCGTCTCGTCGTTCTACGAGCGTCTCGACGGGATCAAGGAGATCCTCTCGGATCCGGAGGTGACGTCCGCCCGCCTCGTCATGAACCCTGAGAAGATGGTGATCGCCGAAGCAAGACGGATGTACACGTACCTGGGGTTGTTTGGGTACGGCGTGGACAGTGTGATCGTGAACCGAGTGCTCCCTGACACGATCGAGGACCCGTATTTCGAGCGATGGCGCAAGATCCATGAGGGGTACCTCACCGTGGTTGAGGAGGGGTTTGCGGGTACGGACATCCGCAAGTTGAGGCTCTTTGACGAGGAGATGATCGGCGTCGACCGCCTCCGGGTCATCGGTGCCGAGTTGTACGGCGACCAGGACCCCACCGAGAAGCTGTCCGATCCCCAACCGATCCGTGTCGAGGACCGCCCCGACGGCGATGTCGCCTTGGTCGTGGCGGCGCCGTTCGTCGAAAAGGACGAGGTCGAGGTGCTTCGCCACGATGCTGAACTGTTCATCACCGTCGGTCCGTATCGTCGGAGTCTGATTCTTCCGGACTCCCTGAAGCGTCGCACGGTCAAAGGTGCCAAGCTTGACGATGGAGTGCTCAGTGTTGTATTCACCTTGGAGGAGAAGTGAGCGAAGAACCAACCGGCGGACCATCAAGCACGGACCAACTGGTTGCGGGGGTCAGGCAGGCGGTGCTTCATCTCGGCAAGGCTGGGGTTGAGGTGGTGGCGGCCGTGTGTGCGATCTCAAACGGGGTACGCGCTGTGGTGCGACCGGCCGATGAGGGTGGGGAACCTGCCACCGGTCCACAGCGCATCCCGGTTGATTGAGCCGGGTAACGAACCCGGG
>CAZULI010000090.1:0-5978 GCA_964621095.1 uncultured Acidimicrobiaceae bacterium
TCCCCCACCGGTGCGAGCCCAAACGCGCCCCCAACCCCCATCGCGACGAGCGGATCAAGCATGACGAGCACCCCGCTGTCGGCAACCCATGCCAGCACCAGCATGACGCCCCCAACCCCGAGCCCATACATCGCTGATCGGAGCCCCACCCGCAACGGCTCGGGTGCCTGACTGAATGCAGCGACGGAGCAGCACGCAAGGACGACACCGACCGCAACGATGAGCACCGCAACAACCACCGAGTCGACTCCTGCGAGAAACCCGAACCACGTTGACATGGCAAAGATCAATGTGCCGACGCCGACGGCGAGCCAGGTACGTGCGATCACCGTTCCATCTTCCTGGGTCTGGCCCGCCGGACTCAAAAGGTGATGGGGCCTTTTCTGAGCACCGTCTCGGCGGGCTGTGTGAGATCAAGGAGGGTCGACGGCACGCCACCGCCCGCATCCCCTGGGAGATAGGTGAGGATCTCGTCGCCGAACACCTCTCTCGCTTCCTCATCGGTTTGTGCCGGTACGTTGCGGGTCGTGTTGGCCGAGGTCACCGCAAGGGGACCGACCGCTTCAAGAAGTGCAAGGGCGACCGGGTGATTCGGACACCGGAGCCCGATCGTGCGACGGACCGGGTCGCCAAGCCAGGCAGGGGCCGTGTCGAGGCGGGGGACGACGAGGGTGACCGGACCCGGCCAGTGTTTGTCTGCCAGCTCAAGGGCACGATCTGACATCGCCCCGAGAAGAAGACCTTGCTCCAGTGATGCGACAAGGATGGCGATGGGCTTGCCTTCGTCCCTGCCCTTGATGTCGTACAGCCGTTCCAGTGCAGCCTCGTCGAAGGGGTCAACGGCGATGCCGTACACCGTGTCTGTGGGTACGCCCACGATCTCGCCCCGTTTGAGCGCTCGTACTGCTGCCGACACATCCATGGCCACCTCCCAGGTGCTTCGCTTGTGGCGCAACGCTACCGGTCCTGGTGTGTACCAATGACATAGCGATCCGTGCCTGTGAGATCCTTGCGAACGGTACCCCCGACGTTCGAGAAACAACCGACGACCGATGGTGCGTGAAACTCCGAGACCTCAACCCCCACCACACCACCGGGGGCCAGCCAATCACGGACTTGTTCACCGATCCGGCGGACGATCTCGTCGCCGTTTGGTCCCGCCACCAGCGCCCCGTGAGGCTCGCGTTGGACGTCGGCGGGGAGGGTGTCGTACTCGTGTTCTGCCAGGTATGGGGGGTTGGAGATGACGAGGTCCACACCCCCTTTCAGCGTCTGGGGGATCGGGTCAAACAGGTTGCCTTGGACAAGGTTGATCTCAAGACCGGCCCGCTCAGCGTTCGTTCGTGCCACCGCCAGGGCATCGGCAGACAGATCCGACGCATGGACGGCTGCGTTGGGGAACCGAGCCTTGAGGGCGAGGGCGAGGTTTCCGCTCCCGGTACACAGATCAACGATGATGCGGGGTGCATCAACCATGGCAACGACGATCTCAAGGAGGTACTCGGTCTCGGGCCGTGGGATCAACACGCGAGGGTCGACGGCAATCTCGACCGAACCAAACGGAACGGATCCCTCGATGTACTGGAGCGGCTCATTGGCTCGTCGTCTCGCCGCCAACGATGCAAAGGTTGTGATCTGGTCCTGTGTCAGATCGGTGCCAAGCCTGAGATCAGTCGCCCGACGACCCGTTGCCACCGCAAGGAGCCGGACAACTTCGTGTTGGGGGAGCTCGGTGTACTGCCCGATGAACTGGTCAGAACGCATCGCTCAGTGACCCTCGGCCAGCTTTCGGGCGTTGTCCTGTGCGATCAGCGCGTCGTGGAGTTCCTCAAGATCACCGTCAAGCACTGAGGGGAGGGAGTGAATCGTGAGACCGATGCGGTGATCAGTGACACGGTTCTCCTTGAAGTTGTAGGTACGAATCTTCTCTGCTCGATCCCCGGTCCCAACCTGGGACTTGCGGGCAGCGGCCCGCTCCCCCTGTTGTTCCTCGAGTTGGATCTGGTACAACCGGGCCCGGAGCACCCGCATCGCTTTGATCTTGTTCTGGAGCTGGGATTTCTCATCCTGACAGGACACCACCAGACCGGTCGGGACATGGGTGATGCGAACCGCCGAATCGGTCGTGTTGACCGACTGCCCACCCGGTCCCTGCGATCGCATCGTCTCCACGATGAGATCGTTGTCATGAATCTGGATGTCAACGTCCTCGACCTCGGGGAGGACCGCAACGGTCGCCATCGACGTGTGGATGCGACCCTGTGACTCGGTTGTGGGGACGCGCTGAACCCGATGGGGTCCGGCCTCGTACTTGAGCTTGGACCACGCGCCAGCTCCTTTGACCGCAAACGTGATCTCCTTGACACCGCCACCGGCCGATGGCGAGACATCGATCGGTTCGATCGTCCAACCGGACCGCTCAGCGAACCGCTCATACATGCGAAACAGATCCCCCGCCCAGAGGGCGGCTTCGTCGCCACCTGCCGCGGCTCGGATCTCGACGATGACATCCTTGTCATCGTCGGGGTCTTTCGGGATGAGGAGAATCCGGAGCTCGGTCTCGATCTGTTCGAGCGCCTCGGTGTCCGAGGCGATGGTTTGGGCAAAGTACGCAGCCATCTCGGGGTCATCCTCCGTTGCGGCGAGCTCGCGCGCCTCGGCGATCTCGGTCACCATTGCGGTGTGACGACGGAACGCCTCAACAACCGGTTTCAGCTCAGCGTGACGAGAGGAGACTTCCCGATATGTTTTCTGGTCAGCGAGGATGGAGCTGTCCGCAAGCTGTTGGAGGGTTGCTTCGAAGCTGGCTTCTGCGTCCTTGAGACGGGAGGCGAGCTTGTCATCCATCGTCACTTCCCATGTCGTACTCGGCAGCCAACGCTGCCGCGTTCACCGCACCACGAGCCTTGACCTCCTCGATGTCCTCAGGCTCAAGGGCCGCAAGGAGCGATGCGATCGCGACCTCGACCTGGTCCGCGGTCGGCTCCTTGGTGGTGATCGCCTGGATCCACATGCCGGGTTTGGACGCCCATGCAAGCCATCGATACCCCGCTGCGGCCTTGAGGATCTCGTAGCTGATGCCGGCGATCACCGGGACCAGGACGATACGGGCCGCCACTTGGAGCAGGAACGGCAGTGGTGCAAGGGTGAGAAACACGATGAACGCCACCATGGCGACGATGATGATGAACGCGGTACCACACCGCGGGTGACGTGGACTGAACTTCTGGATCGGATCGATGTCAAGAGGAACCCCGTTTTCGTAGGCGTGGATCGTCTTGTGCTCGGCACCGTGATACTGGAAGACGCGTTGGACCTCGTCGCTGCGACCGATCAGCCAGATGTACGTGACGATCAACAGGATTCGGATGAACCCGTCCACGACGACGAACACCAACCCGTTCCCCCCAACGAGGTTCTTGACCCAGTTTGCGGCAAACGCCGGGGCAAGAATGAAAAGGGCGATGGCGAAGCCCCCTGCCAGCACCATGGTGAGGACGATCTCTCTCCTTGAGACCTTCTCCTCCTCCTCGCCGGCGCGCTCGGCTGACCACGACAGTGCGCGGAACCCGAGTGAGAGCGTTTCGATGAGCACGAGGATGCCCCGCACAAACGGAACCTTTGCGAACACGTTCCGACTGGTCAGCCGGGACAACTCATTGCGTTGCGCCTCGATGACGCCATCGGGTCGGCGGACAGCCACGGCCCAGGCATCAGGAGCGCGCATCATGACGCCCTCGATGACCGCCTGACCGCCAACAGACGAGCCAGGGGATCGACTCAACTACGCCTCCGTGTCTGAGGCGGGAGCCGCGGGTGCTTCGGTCTTGGACTTCGTGGAGGTCTGCCCATACCGTTTGCGGAAGCGTTCGACACGACCCGTCGTGTCGACGAGGATCTGCTTGCCCGTGTAGAACGGATGGCTTGCAGACGAGATGTCAACTTTTGCCAACGGGTAGGTCTCGCCGTCCGTCCATTCGATCGTCTCGGTCGTCTCGATCGTCGACTTCGTCAGGAATCGATACTCTGACGAGGTGTCCTCAAACACAACGGGACGGTATGCCGGGTGGATATCGGGCTTCACGGTTTCTCCTGACTGATGTGGGTGAACTGTAACGGGGTCGGTCGATCCTCGAACCACTACTTGTTCTTGGCGACCGACAGGAGGAACTCCGCGTTCGACTTGGTGCTCTTGAGCCGATCGATGAGCAGCTCGAGAGCTGCACCTGACTCAAGGGCAAGCAGCACCCTGCGAAGCTTCCAGACTTCCTGGAGCTCTGCCGGGTCGAACAGCAACTCCTCTTTGCGGGTACCGGACGCTTCGATGTCGATCGCCGGGTAAATCCGCTTGTCGGCAAGCTTGCGGTCAAGCCGCAGCTCCATGTTGCCGGTCCCCTTGAACTCCTCAAAGATGACCTCATCCATGCGGCTCCCCGTCTCGACGAGGGCGGTACCGATGATGGTGAGGCTTCCCCCCTCCTCGATATTGCGGGCAGCACCGAAGAACCGTTTCGGGGGGTACAGCGCCGTTGAGTCCACACCACCAGAGAGGATGCGACCAGATGCTGGGGTTGCCAGGTTGTGTGCACGTGCGAGCCTTGTGATCGAGTCGAGGAGGACCACGACATCCATCCCCATTTCAACCATCCGCTTGGCCCGCTCGATCGCAAGCTCGGACACCTGCGTGTGCTCCTCGGCTGGGCGGTCAAAGGTTGAGTAGATCACGTCACCTTTGACGGAACGCTGCATGTCGGTGACTTCTTCAGGCCGCTCATCGACGAGGACGACCATGAGGTGACACTCGGGGTTGTTGGTCGCGATCGAGTGGGCGATCTCTTTGAGCACCGTCGTCTTACCGGCTTTTGGCGGCGAGACGATCAGACCACGCTGACCCTTGCCGATGGGGGCGATCAAATCGATGATGCGAGCCATCATCAGTTGGGGTTGACCGTCGATCTCGAGACGGAGACGCACATCGGGGAAGAGTGGGGTCAGCTTCGAGAACTTCGGTCGGTTCTCAGCGATCTCGGGATCGACTCCGTTGACCTTTGCGGCTCTCACCAGCGCTGGGAACTTCTCCTGAGCACGGGCCGGACGAACAGGACCCGACACGATGTCACCCTTGCGCAGACGCGCCTTGCGAACGATGTTGGCGGCAACGTACGCGTCCTTGTCACCGGGGAGATACCCGGTGCAGCGGAGAAACCCATACCCCTCAGGGAGGATGTCGAGGATTCCCTCCCGAACCTCGAGCTCGGACTCGTCGACCGGCTCGTGGCTCCTGCTCCGGTTGCGACCCCGGCCCCGCCCCCGACTCCGGCCACCCTGGGCGTCGTCCCGGTCGTCGCGGTCGTCGCGTCCGTCGTGATCCTCACCGGACGCCCCCTCACCCTTCGATCCGGCATCGAGGTCAGCGTGTGAGGCGTCGTCGTGAGGCGCCGCTGAGACGTCCGCCGCGTCAACGGTCTCGGCTGGGAGCAACGAGTCGTCAAACTTCTCCGCATCAAGGATCGCCGCAATCAGTTTGGACTTCTGGAGCCCTTCATGTTCGACGTCCACGGCGGCCGCAACATCCCGCAGCTGGGGAAGTTTGAGCTCCTGAAGCCTGACTCTTGAAGTACTCATCTCGTCTGTGCCCCTTTCGAGATGCAGATGTGGGTGATCAGAAAGATCTGAAAGGCTACGTTTGATCGCACAAAGCGAACGAAGCGTTGAGAGGTTTTCCACACGACGACTCCGACCGGAGCCTGGGTGGAAACACCGGCAGTATATGGAGCCGTGGTGGATACCGCAGCCACTTTTGCCGGGACGCCGCTCTCCGCGTCTGATCGCGGGTGCTACCCGAGGGGCAACTGATCCCGCTGCGAGGAACCGATCGCACCCGGATCATCAAGTTCCAGTGACTCGATGCGGCCTCCCCGGTCGTGGATCTTGCCGGCGCTGATCTTGACCTGCCGGATGTCCTCCGTTACATCGTT
>CAZULI010000090.1:5988-6923 GCA_964621095.1 uncultured Acidimicrobiaceae bacterium
CCGACCTCTTTCTGGATGACTCCGGCCTGCTCGCGCATCTCGACATCCCGCAAGATCGCACGGATCGTGGTCAACGTCGCCATGAGGGTGGTCGGTGACACGAGATACACCTTCTGTTTCCGGCACTCATCGATGACCACCTCATGGTGGGCGTGCAACTCGGCGTACACCGCTTCGGACGGGATGAACATGAGCGCGGTCTCAGACGTTGAGGTGTACCCATCGATGGACCGCGACACGTACTTCTCCGCGATGACGCGGACATGGTTGCGGCTGTCGGCGGTGAGTTGTTTGCGGGCTGCCTCACGGACCGTCTTGTCCTCGGCCTCGATCATCGTCTTGTACGCCGTGAGCGGGAACTTGGCGTCAACGGCGATGGGGCCCGGCGGGTCGGGGAGCAGGATGAGACAGTCAACGATCCTTCCATCCTGGAGTCTCTTCTGAAGGCTGTACGCGGATGGAGGCAGCATCTGTTCAATCAGGTTCTCAAGAACGACCTCACCAAACGCACCGCGGGCCTGGTTGTTGTCAAGGACATGACGGAGACTGACGACCTCATCGGCGAGACCGGCGATGTTCGCCTGGGCCTTGTCGATCGCCTCAAGTCTCGCCGTCAGATCACCGAGGGACTTCGCCGTCTTCTGTGCCGAGTCCGTCAGCGTCTCCCCCACCGCCGCGTTGACCTTCTCAAGCCTGGCGTTGACCTCCTTGGCCAGCTGTGCCTGGGACTGGGAGACCGTGTCGGTGATCGCCTTGGAGGTCTGCACCTGGCTGTCGGACACTGCTTTCACCTGGCCGACGAGCTGTTGCTGTGCTGCAATCAGGTCATCCACCTTCCGGTCGAGCAGCGCCTGACGGTCGTCCTGGGGGCTTGGGGCAGCAACCTCCCCCATCCGGCGGATGATCACGAGCACCACGACCACAAGTACGAGAAC
>CAZULI010000091.1:0-6660 GCA_964621095.1 uncultured Acidimicrobiaceae bacterium
TGACGAGACCGAGTCCGACTGCCCCCACGAGACCGCGGGGAAACGGCATCGGTTCTCGGACCAGCCAGACCGCCCATGCCACAAGGATCAGCATCATCACGATTTCATAGGGCCTCAGCGAGAATCCAATGGGCAGCACCATGACGTCGGGAATCGCATGATTCATCACCAGATAGATGACCATGAGGACGAAGACTGTTCGTCTCAACACCCCGGGCGTATCAGTGCGTACCGAGGTTGTGGTTGGATCACCAACGGACGGAAGGTGATCGATCATTGCTCGGGCGTGACAGATTCTGAGGGGTCTGCGGTGTCAGGGATCATGGTGACCGCGTAGGTGGTGTCACCACGGGTTGACACGAACCGGCCGCTTGCATCACGGGTGACACGACGGGATCTGGTACCACCCTCCGGTTGACCGCCGCCAGCTTCGGCGTGCGAACGCCGCCAGGAATCGGTGACGATGACTCCGGCCAGGATGCCGATCAGGCCGACCACCAGGACAGTGAACCCCATCAAAGGACCACGTCGTCCCCCGATCTGGAGCGCCGTGGGAACCTCCGTGAGCAACGCGACCTGGAGCTGACGTGTGCTCGTGACCTCGCCATCCGGATCAACAATGGGTTTGCCGTCAACCCACTCGATGGAGATTGCTGATTCATTGATCGCCCACGTGGTGCCATCCGCGGTGGCCGTTCTCGCCACAGCGTCCGGTCCTAGCGTGATGGTGAGGGTTGGATACGCCTCTGCAATCAGAGGCAAGCGACCCGGCGCCAGCCGGAGGGTGTCAAGCAAGGTGCCGTCAGACACCTCAAGACGCAGGAGCAGGGATCCTCCCGGTCCGAGCGTCACGGCCGTCGTGAGTACGTCGCCGGAGCGTTCGGCGACCGGAACCGCGGCAACCTGCGTTGCCCCCGAATCGACCAGGACGAAGAGATCGGGGGACACATCGGCGAGGGTCTCGTCGACTTGGACGGTCAGGCTGGATGGGAAATCACTTTCCAGGCTCACACTGGGAGCCGCAGGGACGGTGGGCGGGACCACGGGTTGTGCGTCAAGCGGCAGTTGAATCTTGCGAGCCAACCACGTGAACGCGTTCACGGACGCGGCTTTTGCCAGCTCGGGGGATGGTCCGATCACGGCTCCCGTGATGAGGGTGGAACCACTGGCCGAAGAAGCGGTCATTGGCTCATCGAGCTCATAGCCAGTCATCTCACCCACGACCTCGGCGGCCTCAGCCGAGCCGAGCAACTGGGCAAACTCGTTTGCCGCGCTGGCGAGGTTGCCGGTGGGGTCCGGATTGGAGAGACTGCTTGTTCCTGGAGCAATCACGGAGATCTCGAACGTCGATTCATACTTTGAGCCGCCCCGCCAACCGATACCGCCGTCGGCAATGGTGAACGATGCCACCAACACCAAAACGAAGACCGCCCCGAGGCTGATGAAGACTGCCTGTCGGTAGCGCACGATGGCCTGTGTCAGTTCGTAGATTGTCACGTGACCCTTGATCCTTTACTCACGCCCGAGCTGATATGACCGTCTGATGGATGCTGCAGCAAGCATGGACGCGTGTTCCCATGGCCGCTGCACCCCGCAACTCTAAGGATTCACGATGTTTTGTCAAACCTGACGGACCACCTCGTCATACCCGAAGGACGCCGAATGGCCCGTGCCACGGGGGTTCTGAGGTGTGACTAGTCACAACAGGACGGAAAAGACCACCCTTGTTGGTCCTCTGCGTCGTGGGGTAGTGTTGATGGTGGCTTGGAGCGGTTGAGTAGGAACGCATCCGGAGACCGACACGCAGCGCTGGCTTCGTCGGGGTTCGGGCGGGTTTGCTCGTGCGCTCAAGCATTCAAGACGGTGACTTTGTTTCTGGGTGACATTGTTGCTGCATGAAGGCGGTGGAACACACCGGTGCAGCGATCGGGAAGCGCGTGGCGGAGAACACAAACCAAGCAGTAGCCATACCTCATGATGAGCACGAACCAGGAGAGATCAGACGGGAAGGTACCCCTGACGTAGGGGAGCAGTCGGCAAAGCGGAAACTCTCGCAGGCCTCGATCCTTGATGTGGCGCTCGCATATGCGCGCGAACAAGAGGTTGTCCTGGATCTCACCGGGACAGACCTCGACGACGAAGCGATTGTGATCGACCTCACCTCCGCGCCGGTGGTGGGGGACACAGACACGACGCTTGAACTCCACCTCATTCAGTCGCCACCGGTCGAACTTGATCTTGACACACCCGAACCGATCCTGATCCACTCCGACGAGGGTTCGGTCATCTCGGACGAAGTGCCGGTTGCCGCCAGCACCGGCGCTCCCGCACCATGGACGACCATCCTGCCGCGGCCGACCACACCACATCAGGGTCTTGTCACCGCTGGATGGCTTGCAACGGCTGCAAAACGCTTGGTCGATGTCGTGTTGACAGCTCTGGCGCTTGTCCTCCTCGCTCCACTCTGGTTGATCGCTGCCGCGCTGATCAAGACAACATCACGAGGACCCCTGTTGTACCGCTCGACGAGAGTTGGCAGGAACGGAGAAGAGTTCACGTTCCTGAAGTTCCGAACCATGTATGAGAACGCCGACGACATCAAGGCCCTGATGTCAGACGCCAACGAACAGACGGGTCCGGTGTTCAAGATCAAGGACGATCCGCGTATCACGTCGGTCGGGCGGGTTCTGAGAAAGACCAGCATCGATGAACTGCCCCAGCTCCTGCACGTCTTGACAGGCAGGATGAGCTTGGTCGGACCCCGTCCAGCCCTTCCTGAGGAGGTTGCCCAGTACGACGATCGTGCTCGGCAGCGGTTGATCGTCAAGCCCGGCCTGACGTGCATCTGGCAGGTATCGGGCCGGTCAAACGTTGAGTTCGATACGTGGATCGACATGGATGTCGCCTACATCGAGCACTGGACACTCTGGCTCGACCTGCAACTTCTCATGCGCACCATTCCTGCGGTGATCAGCGGCAAGGGTGCGTACTAGCCAGGAAGGGTGACGCGTTCCCATCGGAGTCGTCATTCTGTGGGCCACAGCCCACCGCCACGGTGGGTTCATACCCTGGGTACGCGAAGTGGTGGATGTGTTGCTGGTGTCCGTAACCTGAGGGGGACCACCTCCGGGGAGGCAGAATGAACATCGTTGCATGGATACCGATCTTTGCGATCGTGGCAATCGTCTCGCTGTGGTGTGTCTGGCACGTTTTCCAGAGGGAACCACGCTTCATCCCACGTTGGGGTTGGATTCTGATGGTGGTCTTCCTGCCACCGGTGGGAGCCACCCTCTACATCCTCGTTGAGGTGCTTGACGCTGGCACGAAACGACTCGATGCCGAGGGTCGCCAACCCCGGTCAGAGTGACGCAGCTCCCGTAGCCTTCCCAACTTCGGTTCAAAGGTGGAACGATGGCCATTGAGGTCGCCAACGCAGTCTTCTTCTACCCGGACGGCACCCCCGTGATCGACGAGTTGTCGTTTCGGGTGCCGACCGGCTCTGTCACCGCGCTGGTCGGTCCCAACGGCGTTGGCAAGACGACGATTCTCAACCTCATCGCGGGGGATCTCACGCTCGCAGAAGGGAGCATCCGCTCAGACACCGAGGTCGGGTACATGCGCCAGAACCCTGGGTTTGACGATCAGCCCGACGCCACCGTGCGGGACGCTCTTGCGCTCTCGCTTCCTCGGTCCCTCAAGGACGTCCACCGGGATCTCCAACTCCTGCTGCGGTCGATGGCCGAGGGGGAGGATGTCGGTGCTGAACTCGGCAACACACTTGAGATGTGGCAGCAACTCGGTGGGTACCAGGAGGAGGGTGCCTGGGATCAGATCACATCGGCGGTTCTTGGCCAGCGCCTCGCAGAAGCGGGGGAGAGGCTTCTCCGGGAGCTCTCGGGAGGGGAGCGCAAGGCGATCATTCTCCGTGCGTACTTGTTGTCGGCGGTTCCCACGCTGGTCCTTGACGAGCCGGACAACTTTCTTGATCTCTTTTCCAAGAACTGGCTGGAGGCCGAGCTGAAGCGAACCTCCAAGACGGTCCTCATGGTGTCACACGACCGCACGTTGCTCTCGAACGGAGTTGACCGGATGGTGGTCCTTGAACGGAATGGGTCGTGGGTCCACACGGGGGACTACCGCACGTTTCGCGCTGCTCGTCGAGATCATGTGGAACGCTTGGCGCGAAACCTCGCCCTGTGGGAACGTGAGGAGCGCCGGCTCTTCAATGATTTCCGGGCATGGCAGGTCAGGGCGCACAGCAGCGAGGCAGCCGCTCAGCGTGCCCGAGTCGCGGATGCCCGTTGGCAGCGGTTCCGGGAGGCCGGACCACCCGAGCTGCCACCCCCTGAAAAGGAGATCTCGCCGCAGTTCCGTGGATCTCGTGCGGGGAAAGAAGCGATCCGCATCGAGAGCCTCGAGGTGCCGAACCTCATCCTGCCGTTTGACCTCAAGGTGTACCACGGCGACCGTGTCGCGCTCCTTGGCGAGAACGGTGTCGGCAAGTCCTCACTGTTCAAGCTGCTCGTGCGCAATGAGCTCAACGAAGGGGCGACGGTGCGGTACGGCCCGAACGCGGTTCTCGGGTACTTCTCACAGGAGAACACGCTTCCTGACACGAGCGGCGACCTGCTGACCATTCTCGGGCGCGAGTTCCCGAACGAACAGGCGATCCGGGCGACGCTCGGGCGGTACGGTCTCGCTCACCACGACCGCCACAAGTACACGCAACTCTCCGGCGGCCAGAAGGCCCGCATCCAGTTGATCTTTCTCGAGCGCCAGGAACCGAACCTGATGCTCCTCGACGAACCGACCGACAACCTCGATCTTGAATCCATTGAGGTCATCGAGCGGGTACTCATGGACCTTGACGCCACACAGATCGCGATCACACACGACCGTGAGTTCACGCGCATCTTTGACCGATGGATCATCTTTGACCGTGACGGCCTCGTCGGCGAGGTACTCGACCGAGATCTCGCCATTCGGATCGTCAGTGGTCGGCAGTTCTCCCTGCTTGACGCTCCCGGGGTGAAGCTCCTCACGAGGTTCTGACACCACGGTCCGGGTCGGAACCGGGTGTGGAAGCGGGTATCTCCGGTGCGATGACGCCCGGAGCGTTCGATCCCTGTGGCGCCCATAATCCACGTTATGTAACATTACCCTGAAGGGTGTGCTCTCCTCCGTTTCGTCATGAGGGGGTGTGTCCGTCACCACCACCCCGCTCACGAAGCCTGCAACGAGGGTTGGTGCCGCGCTGCGGGTGTACGCAAGTGGAGAGGATCAGCGGGAACGTTGCCGCTGCGGGTCGATGTTGATCACGCCTGCGATGCGAGGAGCTCCGTCACCTGGTCCCGGGTCGGCGTGTTGCGGGCGCCGTGCCTCCCGATGGCGAGTGCAGCAACAGCGTTCCCCCACCGAAGCGCCTCCCCCACGTCGGAGCCGTCGAGGGACGCCGCGATGAACCCGGCATTGAACGCGTCCCCCGCGCCCACGGTGTCCACGACGGGGACGGAGAACCCAGGCGACGTCGTGATGGCGCCGCCCGAGCACGCCACGGCTCCTTCCTTGCCAAGACGTGCAATCACGGTCCGGTGGTCATTCGAGAGCATCGTGCACGCTGTGGACGGTTCGGAGGCATCGGTGAGGGGCATCACCTCGGCGCGGGCAGACCCAAGGACGAAGTCGGAACGTTCAATCGCTGCTTCAACAACGTCGCGGAACCCATCGTCCCACCCCCAGTTCTCCAACCGGAGATTGAGGTCGAACGACACCGGTACGCCGTTGTTTCGGGCGGCCTCCATGCCAGCGAGAAGGGCGTCGCGTGCCGGGGTCACCCGCAAGCAGAGACCCGAGACGTGGACCCAGTCGGCGTCAGCAACCGCTGCCGTGGTCTCAGGTATCCCGAGGTCCCGATGGGCGCCTCCCGACGGTGGCCACACATAGATGAGCCGCTCCCCGTCCGGTGGAATGATCGTCATCACCATCACTGTTGATTCGTCTGCCACATGGCGCACCGAGCGGGTGTCAACACCACCCTCGCGGAGGCTGTTGACGGCAAACCGTCCGTGGCTGTCGTCACCGACGGTGCCCACAAACCGGCAGGGAGTACCGAGTCGCGCCAGTGCCGCCGCCGTGTTTGCCGCAGACCCACCTCCGAACATGCGTGGGTCGGGGTTGGCGTGGGTCTCCTGGTGTTCGGCCGTTGGAAGCCGGATCTCAAGATCAACGTTGGCGTCGCCGATGACGACCACGCTCATTGGGCTGACACCCCACGCACCGCAGCCACGAACCGCTCAATCGCTGCCAGATCCTTGCGGAACCTGCCGCCTTCCAGAGGTGCGTTGGTGCGGGTCAACGAGTCCACACCCCATGGTCTGACCGCTTCGATGGCGGCTGCCACATTTTCTGGTGCCAGTCCCCCTGCGAGGATCACGGGAACCGTGGAAGCTTTGACGATGGCGGCACTGACCGCCCAGTCATGGGTGACGCCTGCGGCACCAACACCGGGAATCGTCGGGTCCACCGAGTCGAGCAGGAGGTACTCGACCACGGGGACGTACGAGAGGGCTTCATCGAGCGCTTCGGGACCCGTCACCGCGATCGCCTGCATGATGGGTGTCCCCGGCACAAGGGCCCGCAACTGCTTGACATCAGCCGGCG
>CAZULI010000091.1:6674-6910 GCA_964621095.1 uncultured Acidimicrobiaceae bacterium
ATGTCGGGTTGCACCGCACGGACCATGTCTGCGATGTCGGTGATCTCCTCCTCGACACTGAGCGCGACGACCGTCGCCCTCCCCCGGATGGTCTGGACGATCTCCTGGGCCGTGGCAACGCTGATCTCACCGGGGAGACCACGATCTGCAGGGGTGATGCCCACGTGGTCGGCGCCGAGTGCCACAACCGCCTCGGCCTCCTGAGGGGTCTGCATCGTGTAAATCTGAATCGTTGT
>CAZULI010000092.1:0-6896 GCA_964621095.1 uncultured Acidimicrobiaceae bacterium
TGCTGCACGGTGCGCACCCAGTGACCCCATGTTTTGGCCATCAAAAATCCAGGTTCCACGATCGGGTCGATCGAACCCCGTGAGAAGGTTGAACAGCGTCGTCTTGCCAGCACCGTTCGGACCGATCAACGCCGTGATCGTCTCTCGTTGGATCTCCATGTGCTCGACGTTCACGGCAGCGAGGGCTCCGAACGACTTGGCAACCGAGTCCACAATGAGGATGGGATCCGGTTTGCTGACGCCTGGTTCGGCGGGTACGCCGTCATGGGCGGTTGCGCGATCAGACATCGAGGATCATCTCCTGTCTGTTCCCGACAATCCCCTGGGGTCGGAAGATGATGACCAGCATGAGCCCGAGCCCAACAAGGCCGAGAACAAGTGGCCCTGCCACCGAGCTGAACGTGCTTGAGGTACGCAACAGATTGTCCACTGTGCCGAAGAGGAACCAGAACACGATGGAACCCAGAATCGGCCCTGTGGCGGTGCCGATGCCTCCGGTGAGAATGATGGCGTACGTGTAGAACGTCAGGATCGGAAGGAACACGTTGGGTGTGACCGTTCCCGGCAGAAGTACGAAGAGCATGCCAGCCATGCCCCCCAGGACACCTCCGAGGGTGAGCGCCTGCATCTTGTACACGAACGTGTTCTTCCCGAGGGCGCGGGCGGCGTCTTCGTCCTCACGAATCGCCTTGAGGACACGGCCCCAGGGTGAGCGCATGAGGAGCCAGATGAGGAATGCAAACACGATTGTCAACGTCCATCCCACGATCAGTGTCCAAAGGCCGCGTCCGTCGATCTTGAGTGGGCCGAGGCGGAAGAAGTTGCCGGCGAGTTTGCTCCCGAACAGGGCGAAGAAGCGTTCGCCGATTGCGTAGTACGTGTTTGAGAACCCAATGTTGTCCGTGACGGCGCTTGGAATCCCGAACGATCCCCCTGTGAAGTTCACGAGACTCTTCGTGTTGACGACGAGCCGCAGGATCTCGGCAACGGCAATGGTCGCAATGGCGAGGTAATCAGCCCGCAACCGGAGGGTTGGATACCCCAGGACGAGTGAGAGGCCGACGGCCGCGAGGATCCCCATGAGAACGCCGGCCCAGAACGGCATCCCGAACACGGCCACCGAGATGGCGAGACCATACCCACCGACGAGCATGAACCCGACCTGGCCGAAGTTGAGCAGCCCCGCGTAGCCGAACTGCACATTGAGCCCGATGGCGTTGAGGGCGTAGATCGCGGTCATGGGACCCATGGCAACTCCCAAACCGACAATGATGGCGTCCACTACCCGAACCTTTCCGTTCGACCGAGCAACCCTTGGGGTCGTACGAGCAGGATGCCGACCATGAGCACCATCGCCCAGGCAAGCTTGAGGTCGTTTGGCAACCAGATCGTTGACCACTCGATGACCATCCCGATGACGATCCCACCCGCCAGTGCGCCGTAGGCACTACCGAGGCCGCCAAGGATGATCGCTGAGAACATCAGCAGGAGGAGGCGGAACCCCATGTCGAAGGCGATTGCACCGTCGCCGAGACCCTGGAGCACGCCACCGAGGGCGGCAAGACCCCCGCCGGTGATCCATACCAGGAGAACGACTCGGTTGACGTTGATACCGCTCGATTCAGCGAGATCGTTGTTGTCAGACACCGCACGTATCGCCGTCCCATACCGGGTCCAGGTGAGGAACATCCCAACGGCGATCACGGTGATACCAGCAATGAGGATGATCGCCCAGACCCGTGGCGGTGCAGAGAACCGCCAGATGGCGAACTGGCTCTGCACGTTGTAGTCGTGGAACGGGTTTCGTTGTGGCCCGTAGACCACCTGGATGAGGTGTCGGAGGAGGAGGGAGAGCCCGATACTGACGACGAGCAACTGGATCAGCCCTGCTCCCCGCCGCCGGAGGGGCCGCCACAGACTGAGCTCGAGCGCTCCGCCAAAGAGACCGACGATCACGATGGCGACTGCGGCACCGAGCCACAACGACATGTGTCCACCCCATTTGTCGGGGCTGTTGATGAACCAAGCGAATACGGCGCCGAGGGTGACCAGTTCCCCGTGGGCGAAGTTGACGAGTCCCGTCGTGCCGTAGATGAGCGAGAGCCCAACGGCGGTGACGGCGATGACCAACCCGTTCTTGAGACCCGATACGGTGGCATCAGCGTAGCGTGTTGCACCGGTGCCCTGGTCGAGAAGAGGAATGACCACGACGATCACCACCACGGCGATCAGCGCAATTCCAATGTTTCGCGCTGTGCCCCTCAAGGCTCCTCCTTCCTCCCAGGAGCAGCGTGATGGCCCGGGTGGTCATGATGTGCGGATGCCATCATAACCAGCCTTCGGGTCGGCACACTGATTTCACGGGAACTTCCTTGGGCCTCTCCGTCCGTGGCTGGCTCCGTCGGCGGATCCCGTGGGCGCCCTGATACGCTGGTGTGATGGAAGATGTTCGTATTGGTTTGTTCATCGATTATGAGAACCTCGCGATTGGTGCGCGTGATGATCTCAAGATGGAGTTTGAGTTCGCCCCGATCGCGGAGGCGCTCGCTGAACGAGGTCGGGTCGTCGTGCGGCGGGCGTACGCCGACTGGTCACGATTTGAGTCAGACCGCCAGATGCTCACCCAGAACCATGTCGAGCTGATCGAGATCCCGCAGCGCAAGGGGATTGTCCGCAAGAACGCAGCCGACATCAAGATGGCCGTGGATGCGGTTGAACTGGCCTTTGAGCGGGACTACATCACCACGTTCGTGATCTGCACCGGTGATTCAGATTTTGGTCCGCTCGTCAACAAGCTGCGCGAACTCAACAAGTCGGTGATTGGTGTTGGCCTCAAGGCATCCACCTCACTGCTCCTTCCGCCGGCGTGCGATGAGTTCTTGTTCTACGAGAACCTCGATGGGGTCGAGTTGCCACAAGCGAAGGTGATCCGGCGTGGTATCGGTGAAACGCCGAATCCAGCAACCGACCTCGCTTTCCTTGATGGGCTCGTCACGCGTACGCTGTCGGGCCTTCTGCGCAGTGAGGGGAGTTCGGTCCGCTCCTCCCTCCTCAAACGGGCGTTGTTGCGCAAGGACTCGACGTTTGCTGAGAGTGACTACGGCTTCCGATCGTTTGGGGAGCTCATCAGCAACCTGGTGGAACGCGGGGTTGTAGAGCTTGGCGCATCCATCCACGATGGGGATCCAACGGTTGCCTTCCCCGAGAGTGGGCGGGGGGAGCACAAGGCGTTTGCGCTCCTTGCCAGGACGGTCAACGGGCTTGCAAGTGGGGAACCGGTGCCGCTGTCGGGGTTGAAGGACGAGATGCGGAAGGTGGATGACTCGTTCTCCGAGAAGACGTACGGCTACTCAGGGTTCCTGCAGTTCGTGAAGGCTGCCAAGGCACAGGGTGTGGTGGCGCTGGAGTTTGATCCCGAATCAGGTGCGTACGCCGTGAGCGTCGTTGGGGCCGAAGCCTGAGCAGTGGCGCAGGGCCCGCAAGTGAATTACAATATTGTCATTCACTGCGGAGGCGAATATGGCAGTTGCTGTACAGGAACCGGTCACCAGCGTAGACCTCGTGACGGAGGCGGTCCTTCACGTGTACCAGGCGAGGATCGAGGGTGCGACCGAGATGGCGCTGGCCGAGTTCATTGACGCGCCTCGGTCAGTTGGTGCGGTGCGAGCTGTCGTTTCGTCCCGGGCACGGATGGTCGAGGTCGTTCTCGACGATGAATCATCCCCAGAGACGCTCCTTGAGGTGGCGTGGGTGCTTGATGATCGGGGGTGGAGGCTCAACGTCCTGGTTGGTCTCTCCCGGCTTGGCGAAGCCCACACCGCTCTGCGTGGCGCTCCGCTGACGCTGCAGGGTTGGTGGTTCGACGATGATGCCGTTCAGTTCACCGGCTTCGAGACGCCGTAAGGGGCTGTGGCTCGACCTCGGATTCACCAGGACGATAGGCTCACAGCATGCCTGCCCCGCTCCACACCCAGACCGCGATCGCCGTTGTATGGGATGTTGATCAAACGCTGATCGCATCGAACACGCTGGACCCGGTCCTTGCTGAGTACGGGGTCGATCCCGATGTCTTCTGGGCAGAGGTTGCGGGACTCGTCGATCACTACGCCCGCGGCAACATCACGGTCGACCGGGATGTGGTGTACCTGACGCATCTGCTCACCTATGTGCGGGAGGGTGTGTTCAAGGATCTGACGAACGACAAGCTGTATGACCTCGGTGCTCGGCTTGAACCGGTACCGGGGATGCCGGAGTTCATGGCAGCGTCCCGCGACCGGATCAACGAGATCGCGGAGTTCGCGGAGCACGGGATCACGGTCGAGCACCACGTCGTGTCGTCCGGTCCGTCCAGGATCATCGAGGGCTCCGTGTTCGGTGACCAGGTTGACGGGGTCTGGGCCTCCACGTTCATCGAGGAGCCAGCGTCGCCCGGATACCTTGATCAGTTGCCAGGGATCGCCGGATCGGTACCGATCTCCCAGATCGGGTCCGCGATGGGTGGCGCGTCCAAGGCGAGGGCGATCTTTGAGATCAACAAGGGGATCAATCAGGCTTCGGACATCGATGTCAACACTCGGATGTCGGAGGACCAGCGACGGGTTCCGCTCAGGAACATGATTTATGTCGCTCACGATGCGTCAGACATCCCCGTGCTCTCAATCCTGAACTCGGCAGGGGGGAGAACGCTTGGCGTGTACATTCGTGAGCCCCAGGACAACCATGCAACGGTGAAGAACCTGCAGGACCAGGGCCGAATCCAAGGCATCGCCGAAGCCGACTTCCGCGAGGATCAACCCGCGTACAACTGGCTCATGGACGGCCTGGAACAGATCGGCCACGAGATCGTCGAAGCCCGCCACCAAGCGCACTCCTCCCGCGTACCCAGGGTATGAACCCACCGTGGCGGTGGGCTACAGCCCACAGAACGAAGGTATCGACTCGCGTCCTGGGAATTGAGAAACTCAAGTGTGGATGTCACCGCTCAGATCTATCAACTCGCAAGCACGCAAGGTGGCGTGATCACCAGAACGCAGGCCATCGAGCGTGGGCTGACCGAGCGCCAAATTGATCGCCGCGTCCAAACCGGTCAATGGGGACGCTGCTTTCCCGGTGCGTACCAACTCTTCGTGCCGGATGATCCCATGGCGGTCGTCCGTGCCGCGGTAGCGGTCCTCCCGGGTGCGATCGCTTCGCATCATTCGGCAGCGCTGCTGCACGGCGTTGACCGAGTACCGGTTGGTACGCCCAGCGTCATGGTCCACACCCAGACGACCCATGCCTACCCCGGCGTTCGGGTGTTTCGTGCGCACGATGTTCTCGACCACCATCGTGTGGTTGTCCATGGGGTGCCAACAACCTCGGTTGCTCGCACGATCGTCGACTTGGCGTCCGTCTTGCTGATGGGGGAGCTGGGGGTTGTCATTGACAGTGCCGTGTCGCTCGCCTTGACCGAGGTCGAATCAATCCAGTCGGTTCTTGATGAGGTTGCACGGCGGGGCAAGCGCGGCGTTCGCAAGCTGCGGGTCCTTCTTGACGAGCGATCGGGTGGCGATCGATCCGCATCGATCCTCGAACGCCGTGGAGTCCGTGTGCTGATGGACGCAGGGCTGACCGAGTTCGAGACCGAGTACCCGATCCCGTGGTCGCGTGACCATCGTTTCGATGTTGCGTTTGTGGACCACAAGCTTGCGGTGGAGTGGGACTCACGCCGATGGCACTCGATTCAACAGGCGTTTGAATCTGATCGGCGGCGCGACCGCATGGCCATCCTGCATGGTTGGCGCGTTCTGAGGTTCACCTGGGCCGATGTCAACGATCGGCCAAGTGTCATCGTTGAGACAGTTCGTCAGATCATCAACCAGGACGCGTACTTTGGGCTGTAACCCACCGTGGCGGTGGGTTCATACCCTGGGTATGCACATTCGAGGTCAGTCGTAGGTGTAGAAGCCGCGGCCCGACTTTCGTCCCAAGTGGCCCGCTTCCACCATCCGTCGGAGCAGTGGGGGTGCTGCGTACCGCACATCCTGGTATTCGGCCATGAAAGAGTCTGCAACCGCAAGCATCGTGTCGTTCCCGATGAGGTCGGACAAGACCAACGGACCCATCGGATACCCGGCGCCACCGACCATTGCGGCATCGATGTCCTCACGCGAGGCAAACCCCTCCTCGTACATGCGGATCGCATCGAAGATGTACGGGCACAGCAGTTTGTTGACAATGAACCCGGCTCGATCCTTCGCCCGAACAACCGTCTTGCCCAGGGTGTTGGCCGCAAACTCGGCGGTCCGGTCGGCAAAGGTGGCGTCGGTGATCACCGTCGAGATCACCTCGACGAGCGGCATGATCGTTGCCGGGTTGAAAAAGTGCATGCCAACCACGGCGTGGGGCCGCTTGGTTGCCATTGCGATCTGCGTCACCGGAATCGATGACGTATTCGTTGCGAGGATCGCGGCATCTGATGCAACCGCTGCATCGATCCTTGCGAATAGATCGGTCTTGACGGCGAGATCCTCAACAACAGCCTCGATCACGAGGTCGCGATCAGCGAATGCCGAGACATCGGTCGTGAAGTGCAACCGCTCCAGAGTGTCAGCTCGGCCCGTTTCGTCAAGCTTGCCTCGCTCAACGGCCTTGTCCAGGCTCTTGGTGATCCCCGCCTTGGATCGCGCAGCGAACTCATCATTCGCTTCGACGATGATGACGTCAACGCCAGCCTTTGCGCATACCTCAGCAATCCCTCCCCCCATCTGACCGCCACCGACGACGCCAACCTTGGTGATACCCATTGCCATCCTTTCGCTCTCGTTCGAAGAATAGGCCGGGCCGAACGGCGCGATCCAAACCATTCTGTGGGCTGTAACCCACCGCCACGGTGGGTTCATACCCTGGGTACGCGC
>CAZULI010000093.1:0-6870 GCA_964621095.1 uncultured Acidimicrobiaceae bacterium
GTGAGTTCCGTGGCGATCGCTGAACACATCAACGCGGTCCGTCCACCAGGGAGCATCTCATCGATGTCCGGGGAGATCGCAACCGCCGCCCTCAGGGAACCCCAACGCATGGAACGCCGGGTGCTCCGTCTCATCAAGGAACGGGGACGGCTCGCACAGGAACTGACGAAGCTCGGGTTGCGGGTGATCCCTTCGTCGACGAACTTCCTGCTCTGCGAAATCGGTCCCGCTGCCCACTCACTCTCGGAGCAGTTGATGGTCGACGGTCTCGTTGTACGGACGTTCCCGAAGGACGGCCTGCTCGCAGAGTTCCTGCGTTTCACCGTCCGGGCACCCCACGAGAACGATCGCCTCATTGACGCGTTGTGGCGACACCTCCCCTAGTTGGCCGCGCCCTGCGTCGGGTCGCCCTCGCCGCCGTGGTGCTTGGGCTGGCCGCGTGCAGCGCTGAGGTCACCGGGCACCTCCCTGATCCCCCGAACCCCGTGACCGCTTCCGAGTTCGACACACTCATCGGTACTGCGTCCCCTGCTGTCGTCAACGTGTGGGCGTCCTGGTGTCTCCCGTGCCGCTCGGAGGCACCGCTGATCGCTGCGGGCGCCCAACACCACCCTGACGTCACGTTCATCGGCCTGAACGTGAAGGACACCGAGGCCGGAGCGTCGCGTTTCATTGCGACGTTTCTCGCCGATGCCGAGATGATCCATGTCTCGGATGCATCAGGCCGGATCCCGATCGACCTCGGGGCGGGGTCCGGGGTGCCGACCACGTTCTTCTACAACCGGGGCGGCGAACTCGTGGCTGTTCACCGTGGCATCATCGACGAGCCTGCGTTGGCTCGGTTCCTCGACGACATCGACCGCTGATGGAGTTCTCCCTCCTGGCTGCCGCCGCTGTCGCCACCGGGGCGTTCTGGATCATGCTCCGTTGGGAGGCCAAACGGGGGAACGCTGCTGGATGTGCGCTCGACCTGTGGGAGGCAGGCATCACGGCGGCCGTCGCTGGTGTGTTCATCGGCCGGTTGACGTCCATGGCGAGTGCCGGCATCAACCCGTTCACCGACCCCGGCCAGATCCTTCTGGTGCGCTCGGGGGTCTCCACCGTCGGTGCCGCCTTGGGAACCCTGGCTGCCTACCTGTTCATCGCACGGCGCGACATCGTGGGTGGGCTTGACGCGATCGCCGCAGCAGCCGTCGCAGCCCTCGCCGGGTGGCACGCCGGCTGTCTCGCAACCGATGGGTGTCTCGGAACAGCGTCGACACTTCCGTGGGCGATCCCCCTTGAGGGGTCAACGGTCACGCGCCACCCCGTTGAACTGTACGCAGCTCTCCTCTTGGCGGCCGCTTCGGTCGGCATTGCCGTGTGGAGGCAGTACGGCACTCCACCACCCCTCGGGCCTGCAGGGGTTGCACTCCTCGCCGCAAGCGGTGTCCGGTTGGCCACCGAGCCGCTCAGGATCTCGCTTTCTGGCGGCCCGATCCTGCTCTACGTCGCTGGCTGTCTGGTTGGAGCTGCCCTGATCGTGGGGTCGGTCCTTGCCAGGCAACGCCGTGGAGGATCGTCACCGCCACCGCTCGGGATCAGCTAGGAGGAGGTCCGAGAGAGACGCTGGCTCAGCTGGAGGGACGCATCGAGGGCGTGTTGTGCAGCCCCCGAATCGACCGACTCGATCGCCACGTCCATGGCGTCGACAAACCCAACGGCGAGACCGGCCAGCACGATGGCGGGGGTCGCGTTCACAATGGCGGCGTCGCGCATGGGGCCACGCTCCCCGGCAAGGATCGAGTGCGTGATCTCGATGTTCTCCTCAGGTGCTCCTCCGACCAGGTCGCTGATCGCAACACGTTCGACCCCGAAATCCTCAGGGGTGAACTCAGCCTCGGTGATCTCCCCGTCGATGAGGCGGTAGATGCGACTCGGCCCCGAGATCGACAACTCGTCCAACCCGTCCTCGCCATGGATCACAAACCCCCGATCCGTTCCTCGTGCGGCGAGCACATCGATCATGAGCCTCGCAAGCCCCGGTTCTGAGGTGCCGATGCACATCCGTGCGCCACCCGGGTTGCACAGCGGCCCAAGGAAGTTGAAGACGGTCCGCACCCCGAGTTCCCGTCGGGTGGGGCCGACCTGACGCATCGCGGGGTGATACTGCTGGGCAAAGAAGAATCCGAAGCCGGTCTCCTCGATCATCTGGACGGTGGCTTCCGGTGGCAGCATCAGGTCGAACCCGAGCGCCTCAAGGAGGTCTGCAGAACCCGTCGGGCTTGACGCTGCCCGGTTGCCGTGCTTGGCGACCTTGACTCCCGCACCAGCCGCGATGAACGAGGCGGTGGTCGAGATGTTGAACGTCCCGAACCCGTCCCCCCCGGTGCCCACGATGTCGACCGCTGTTGGATCAATCTCCACGGTGATGGCGGCGTCCATCATGGCGTCAACCATGCCCGCCATCTCAGCAGCCGTTTCCCCCTTGGTGCGCAGGCCCACGATGAATGCAGCAATCTGTGCCGAGGTGGCCCGTCCTGCCATGACCTCGGTCATGGCGCGACCCGCTGCCTCCCTACCGATCTCCTCGCCGGCCATGATCGGGCCGAGCACGGACGGCCATGTGAAAGACTCCATCCCAAAACCTTACCGGCGTCTGGTGCTGCACCAGCGTGCAGTGTGAGGCGCCGTCAACGGACCGGCTCGCTACGCGATCCGGAAGAGTTTGCGGCGTTCCCGTTCGGTGGTGCCACCCCAGACCCCGAAGCGTTCGTTGGTGGCAAGGGCGTGGGCAAGGCAGTCGTCCACGACGGGGCACCGGCCGCATACCGCAAGTGCCTCGCGCTCCTCCTCACGGTTCTCCGGGAAGAACTTCATCGATGGCTCGTCCTTGCACGCTGCAAAGACCGCCCACGGGCGCTCTTGGAGAATCGGGGCTGTCAGGAGCTCGAACTCGCTGGTGTCATCCATGATGTGCATGCGGGAACCGCCTCACTGTTGTGTTTGTTGGCTGCTGTTAAGACGCTCGGGTCTGCGGGAAAGTTCCCGTCGGGCGTGAGGTCGATACACTCCCAACGCTCGCTGAACCCCCGACGGATGACACGCCATGGACCTGCGACATCTCAACTGGGCCGCCATCGCCCTCGGATCGGGGGCGGGACTGTTCTCAAGCCTGTTGCTGTTCGTGGTGCTCATGGGTCTCGGGAGGAACGGCGCGGTACAGCTCCTGATCCTGGCGGCAGCGTTCTTCGTTTCGGGGTTCGTCGCTGGTCGGTTCACCCTCACCGAACCCCGCTTGTCCGGCGGGTTCGCCGCTCTTGGCGCGTTCTTCGTCATCGCCCTGTTGAGCCTGACCGGCGGCAACCCGAACCTGGTGGGGCTCATCATCTTCGGGGGCGCCGCCATCCTCGTTGGCCAAGCCGGCGGTGCTGCCGGGTACAACCGGGCACTCAAGTCCTGATCCCCCCAGAGCGAAGAACCCGGAATCGGAAACCCGCTTTGAGGTTGCTACCGTCACAGGGTGAGTTGGGGAGACGATCGCGGCTGGAAACAGCTGAGGAAAGTCCGGACTCCACAGGGCATGACGCTGGGTAACACCCAGGCGGGGCGACCCGACGGAAAGTGCAACAGAAAGCAAACCGCCACCCCCTGCCTCGGCAGGAGGTGGCAAGGGTGAAACGGTGGGGTAAGAGCCCACCAGCACAACGGGTGACCGTTGTGGCTCGGTAAACCCCGTCAGGAGCAAGACCATGCAGGAACAGGGCTGCCCGTCCGTTACGTTCCGGGTAGGTTGCATGAGGCCGTGCGGTAACGCCGGTCCCAGATAGATGATCGTCCACGACAGAATCCGGCTTACACCCCAACTCACCCTGTCACACGATCAGGGGTGTCGCACCAGCGACCCCCTCGATCGATCACCTTGACTGCATCCAATTCTGGATAGAGTCCAGAATCGTGTATGGTGTGACCATGATTGAGGACGCCGCGGGGTTGCTGAGAGAACACGGGATACAGGTGACAGCACAACGACTGGCTGTGTTGAACGCCGTATCCACCCACCCACACGCCACTGCTGACGAGGTGGCCGACGATGTGCGTGCGAGCATCGGTACGGTCTCCCGACAAGCGGTGTTCGATGCACTCGGTGTTCTGACCGAGCACTCCCTCATCCGGCGCATCCAGCCGGCACGATCACCAGCCCGCTACGAGGACCGCATCGACGACAACCATCACCATCTGGTGTGTCGTGGCTGTGGCCAAATGGTTGATGTCGATTGTGCCGTCGGGTACGCGCCGTGCCTTGAGGCAGCCGACAACCACGGATTCCTCATCAATGAAGCCGAAGTCATCTACTGGGGCTGGTGCCCCACGTGCCAGATTTCGCACCAGGAAACAGGCCATGTCTGACCACCCGATCAACAGGAACAACGACCAAGGGAGCACCCATGACCATTGAAGACACCCAGACATCATCAGAGAACTCGACGAACGGCACCTGTCCCGTGATGGGCCATGGACAGGGCGCGATGGGGTCCCTCGCAAACCAACACTGGTGGCCCGAGCAGCTCAACCTCCGTCCGCTCGCCAAGAACTCACCGAAGATCGACCCCATGGGCGAGGAGTTCGACTACGTAGCCGAGTTCAAGAGTCTCGATCTGGCGGCCCTCAAGGCTGATCTCGTCGAACTGATGACCGACTCGCAGGACTGGTGGCCCGCTGACTTCGGTCACTACGGACCACTGTTCATCCGTATGGCGTGGCACAGCGCCGGCACCTACCGCATCCACGATGGCCGGGGCGGTGCGGGAACGGGAACGCAGCGTTTCGCCCCGCTCAACAGCTGGCCGGACAACGTGAACCTTGACAAGGCCCGCCGCCTGTTGTGGCCGGTGAAGCAGAAGTATGGAAAGAAGATCTCGTGGGCCGACCTCATGGTGCTCGCAGGCAACGTTGCCCTGGAGTCGATGGGGTTCAAGCCGTTCGGGTTCGGCGGTGGGCGCGCCGATGTCTGGGAGGCCGAGGAGGATCTCTACTGGGGTCCCGAGGCGGAGTGGCTCGGCGACGAGCGCTACAGCGGTGATCGTGACCTCGCCAACCCGTTCGGAGCCACCCAGATGGGTCTCATCTACGTGAACCCGGAGGGTCCGAACGGTGACCCGATCGCCCTTGCAGCCGCCAAGGACGTGCGCGAGACGTTCGCACGCATGGCGATGAACGACGAGGAGACCGTTGCACTCATTGCGGGCGGGCACACCTTCGGCAAGACCCATGGTGCAGCCTCCCCCGCCGAGTACGTCGGACGGGAACCCGAGGCCGCTGCCCTTGAGGATCAAGGTCTCGGATGGAAGAGCACGTACGGCACCGGCAACGCTGGGGACACGATCGGGAGCGGTCTTGAAGGCACGTGGACCCCGACCCCGACGACGTGGGACAACAGTTTCTTCGAGACCCTGTTCGCGTACGACTGGGATCTCGTCAAGAGCCCTGCTGGTGCGTGGCAGTGGATCCCGACCGACCCAGAAGCGTACAAACTCGTGCCGGGGGCCCATGACCCGTCAAAGCGTGAAGCGCCGGTGATGTTGACGACCGACATTGCGTTGCGCATGGACCCGATCTATGGGCCGATCTCAAGGAACTTCCTCGAGAACCCTGACCAGTTCGCCGATGCGTTTGCACGGGCGTGGTTCAAGCTCACCCACCGTGACATGGGACCCGTCTCCCGCTACCTCGGCCCGGAGGTACCCGACGAGGAGCTGATCTGGCAGGACCCGGTGCCCGCCGTCGATCACGCTCTCGTCAACGACGCCGACATCGCTGCACTCAAGGCGAAGATCCTTGCGTCCGGTCTCTCCGTCGCACAACTCGTGACGACCGCGTGGGCGTCGGCTTCGACGTTCCGGGACAGCGACATGCGTGGTGGGGCGAACGGTGCCCGTATCCGCCTCGCACCCCAGAAGGACTGGGCGGTCAACAACCCGACCGAGCTGGCGAAGGTGCTCGACACCCTCACAGGGATTCAGAACGAGTTCAACAGCTCCCAGTCGGGTGGCACGAAGGTGTCCATGGCGGACCTGATCGTTCTCGGCGGTTGCGCCGGAATCGAGAAGGCGGCGAGCGATGCCGGATACAGCGTTGTGGTTCCCTTCACCCCTGGGCGTACCGACGCCACGGACGAACAGACCGACGTCGAGAGCTTCTCGGTGCTCGAACCGACGACGGACGGGTTCCGCAACTACCAGCAGGCCGGCGACAAGAACCGACCCGAGGTGATGCTGGTGGATCGTGCAAGTCTCCTGTCGCTGACGGCACCGGAGATGACGGCACTCATCGGCGGGATGCGGGTGCTCAACGTCGGTACCTCCGGCCATGGTGTGTTCACGGACCGACCCGGGACGCTGACCAACGACTTCTTCGTCAACTTGCTCAGCATGGGGACGCAGTGGAAGCCGGCCGCCACCGATGGTGTCTACGAAGGTGTCGACCGGGCAACCGGTGACGTCAAGTGGACCGGCACGACGGTTGACCTGATCTTTGGTGCGAACTCCCAGCTTCGGGCGATCGCCGAGGTGTACGGGTCCGATGACGCCGGTGAGAAGTTCGTGACGGACTTCGTGGCGGCGTGGGACAAGGTCATGAACCTGGACCGGTTCGATCTGGTCTGATCCAGGCCCCACCAGTCCACAAGGAACGGACGACGGGCAGCCGACCCCAAGGGGTTGGTTGCCCGTCGTTTGACGTCTGGGGTACGGATATTCTCCGCCTGTGACTCAGTTTGCGTACTTCTGCGGCCACGAACAGTTCCAACCGGAGGAACTGGTCAACCACGCCGTGCTCGCCGAGCGGGCAGGGTTCGACATGGTGCTCGTGTCAGAGCACTTCCACCCGTGG
>CAZULI010000094.1:0-6866 GCA_964621095.1 uncultured Acidimicrobiaceae bacterium
CTCTATCCCTCCTCGCCCCACGAGGATGATTGGTCGACGAGAGGATGCGATCACACCAACAGCACGGTCGAGTACCTCCGGGTCGGGACCCACTCGTTGCGGTGACGGGGGCGTACCGAGCGCAGCATTCACTGTTGCAGTGTCGCCAGCGGGAGCATCCAGCGTTGCAACATCCAACGGTACGTCGAGAACGATCGGCCGACGCTCCACCGCGGCACGCTGCAACGCAACGACGATGTCGTGTGCTGCGGTTTCGGCTGACCGCACAACGTCGTACCCGGCTCCGGTCGTGAGGACCACGTCACGATGTGAAATACCTTTGCGGGTGCTCATGGGGGAAGTTCCGACAAGGCGCGATACGCCAAGGTCAACGCGATCCGTGGAGGGTGATCCACCCGCCACGACAAGAAGCGGTGTGCGGTTTCGGGAGGCTTCCGCAAGGGCGGCGACGGAGTTCAGGACACCTGGTCCCTGGGTGACGGTGGCAAGCCCGATCCGGCCACTCCTGCGTGCATATCCGTCGGCCATGAGGACAGCGGAAGCCTCCTGGGTTGCGCCGTAGTACGTGAGACCTTCGTCGATCAGACTTACGGCAAACGAAAGGTTGTTGTCCCCAACGAGCCCGAATACCGTGTCTATCCCAGCTGCTCGAACCTGCTGAGCCAGTACTGAGTGCACCTTCGCCATACGTTGCCTTCCCGACTGTGAGCTTTGAACCTGATCCGGCCACCTAGGCTAGATGGATGGCCAAGGCCACGAATACGTGCGGGTTTCGGCTGTTGGCAAGCGGTTACTGGACCGTGAACGTCCAGACCAGTGTCCCTGCATCAATCCCGCTCGGGCCCCCAAACCAGGACGCGACAACGGTGTGACTTCCCGGTGACCAACGCTCGATCACTTTCCCCTCCCCTGGGATGAACTGGTGTCTCCCCGTCTCGAGGATGGAATCGACCTGGTCGGCAGGTATCGACTGCCCATCGATCACGAACTGCACCCCGTAGTTGGGTAGAAGGTCAATGACGACCTTGATGGGGTTCGTGACCAGGTCGCCGTCGCGCGGTGAGTAGTTCTCAACGGCATCCGGCAGTGTCTCTGGATTCCCTGAGGGGATGAACAGAATCGAAGCTCCAATGATCACCACGAGGGCGAGTCCAAGCAGGGAGTACGTAACCCGATATCCCGTTGTGTTCATGCGGGGAGTGTACGGTCCACCATCCGCTGCGTTCCCGAGCTCCCTCGTCCCCTTGCCAGACCGTGGACATCTGTTGTGGCTTTCCGTTCTTCTGGGCCACGGATCAAATGGGTTTCGCCGGAGACCACAAGCCGTAAGCTCCCCCTTATGAACATGAATCCAATTCTGATGAATCTCGGCAACTATCCGATGGCCACAGTCCAACAGCGGGCGCTCGAGCGGCGGAGAGCTGGGTTGCCTCTCTTCGATTTCTCGATCGGTGATCCAAAGGAGCCAACACCGGCGTTCATCCCCGAGGCTCTCCGCGCTGCGGTCCCCGCGATCAGCCAGTACCCGACCGCTGTCGGGCGTGTGGACCTGAGGACGGCGATCGCCGACTGGATCCAGCGGCGGCACGGTGTCACGGTCGATCCGGAAACCCAGGTGATTCCGACCTCGGGATCAAAAGAAGCGATCTTCAACACGCACTTTGCACTCGTTGATCCCGACGCCAACGACGTCGTTGTGGTACCAAGCCCTGGATATCCGGTCTATGAACGCGGGGCCGTTTTTGCTGGCGCCCAGCTCCATCGGGTCGTGCTCGACGGGGATTTCGTGATGCGCGCCTCAGCCATCCCCTCGGATGTGTTTGATGCAACAAAGATCGTCTGGAACTGCTCACCCCACAGCCCCTCGGGTGCCGTCACGAGTGCCGAAGACATGGCGGAGCTGTACCAGGCATGTCGCGACCACGGGGCGTGGCTGCTGTCCGATGAGTGTTACACGGACACGTATGAGGAGGAGATCTACCCCGACGGTCCGGTCTCGGCACTCAAGATTGCCGACAGCGAGTTCACGGACCTCCTGGTGTTCTTCTCCCTTTCGAAGCGTTCAGGTATGACCGGGTACCGATCGGGAGCGATTGTGGGTGACGCAAACGCAATCCAAGCGCTCCGGTCGTTGCGTGCCACCACCGGAACAGCGTCACCAGACTTCGTGCAGGTGGCAGCGGCTGCGGCGTGGTCGGATGATGAACACGTGGCGGAACGCAGGAGCATCTTCGCCGCAAAGCGTCGGATTCTCGAACGCGCATTCGCTGAGATCGGAATGGATGTCGTTGCGTCCCGCGCTGGTCTGTATCTCTGGGTTAGAGTGGACGATGACCTTGCGATCTCGGAGCAACTGCTCGATCAGGGGGTGGTGGTGACCCCTGGCAGATTCTTCGGAGTCGGTGGGGAAGGCTATATTCGCCTTGCACTCGTGCCTGCTCTCGAGGAGTGTGAGCAGGCCGCAGAGGCTCTCGTTGAGGCTCTGACGTAATCAGCGGAGGAACCATGTCGCGAGAATCGATCATCGAAGCCGCCTACGACGGCGACATCGGTCTCGCTGACGCATCCGATGCTGTGCTATCCACGATCGCTGATCTTGACGCAGGAACCATTCGGGTGGCGGAGAAGATTGACGATGAGTGGGTCGTCAACCAGTGGATCAAGCAGGCAATCCTGCTCTACTTCCGGATCTCCAACCTCGAGACGATGACCGTCGGGCCGTTTGAGTATCACGACAAGATCCCCGTCAAGACGAACCTTGCCAAGGCAGGCATCAGGGTGGTTCCGCCCGGGACCGTGCGCTACGGCGCGTACTGCGAACCGGGGGTCATCGTCATGCCGGGGTACGTCAACATCGGAGCGAGGGTGGGGGCTGGGACGATGGTCGACACCTGGACCACGGTCGGCTCTTGCGCACAGATTGGAGCCAACGTCCACCTCTCGGGTGGGGTCGGTATCGGGGGTGTGCTCGAGCCGGCAGCAGCGAGACCCGTCATCGTCGAGGACGGCGCGTTCGTCGGGTCGCGGAGCATCATCGTGGAAGGCACGGTGATTGAGGCTGGAGCAGTGATCGGGGCGAACACCACCATCACCGCATCCACCCCGATCATCGACGTCACCGGGTCCGAGCCGATCGAGATGCGTGGGCGGGTGCCTGCCAACTCGGTGGTTGTCCCCGGGACGAGAGCCAAAGAGTTTCCTTCTGGTGTCTATCACGTCCAGTGTGCGCTCATCATTGGTCAACGATCGGAGTCGACCGATCTCAAGACGTCGCTCAATGATGCGTTGCGTACCTTTGAGGTCCAAGTGTGACGCTTCTCGATACGTTGATCGAGATTGTCGACATTCCATCCGTGACCGGGGACGAGGACGCCCTCTGCACCTGGGTTGTTGAGCGTTTCGAGGGCAGAAAGCCGGTGAGACGTCTCGGAAACTCGGTTGTTGTGGGAACGCCGCCTGACGGCGGAGTCCCGTTCTACGCCCTCTACGGCCATCTCGATACCGTCCCCGTGCAGGGCGATCCCAAGGCAGCGATCATGGGAGACCGCATTCGGGGGCTTGGTGTGGGGGACATGAAGGCGGGGTGGCCGTGATGCTCGAACTGCTCGACGATGCCCAGGTCGCCCAGGCCGGTGTCGGTCTGGTCTGTGTGTTCTATGACAGGGAGGAGGGCCCCGCCGCTGAGAACGGGCTTGAAGCCGTCCTTGACGAATGCCCGTGGCTTCTTGGTACGTCATTGTCGATTGTCATGGAACCCACCGATCTCAATCTTGAGCTCGGCTGCAACGGCATGATGAACGCCGACGTTCGGTTCACCGGTTCATCGGCCCACTCGGCCCGTCCGTGGCTCGGCGAGAACGCCATCACGAAAGCGGGACGTTGGCTTGCCAAACTTCATGATCTCGAACCCGAAACCGTGAACATCGACGGTCTTGAGTACCGTGAAGTCTTCTCGGTCACCAAAGCCCATGGAGGGGTGGCCAACAACATCATCCCACCTCTGTTTGTGGTGAACCTCAATCATCGGTTCCCTCCGATCCATACGGTCGAGGACGCCGAAGCACGCCTCCGAGCGATCGCCGCTGACGCTGATGAGGTGGTGATCACGGATCGTGCCCCGGCAGGTCAGATCCCGGTCGGCAACCCGGAGGTGGAGCGTCTCAACGCGCTCATTGGGCGTCAACGGGTCGCCAAACAGGGTTGGACCGATGTGGCCCGTCTCACGTCACGAGGAGCTGTCGCTGTCAACTACGGACCGGGGGAGGTGGCCCAGGCACATCAGGTTGACGAGTCGATGCCGATCGAGAACCTCGCCATCGCCCACGATGTGATGCGCCGTTTCCTCACCGGGACCCCACCCGCGGTTCCCTGACCGACCTCGTTTCGTCTACGGCGTGGTGTCGCAGGGGGTATCGGCCACGCGCTGGCCGAGTGGCGCGAGGGTGAACCGTGGGAGGAAGATGCCGATGAGCGGACCGATGCCGAACGCAAAGAGCGCGGTCCCGACGCCAACGGTCCCACCGAGGAGCCAACCGATGATCAGGACGCTGATCTCAACGATGGCGCGGGCAGCGGCGATGTTCATGCCGCGACTCGCGAGGCCGGTCATCAAGCCGTCGCGAGGCCCCGGCCCGAGACCGACCCCGATGTAGAGCCCTGACCCGATCGCGACGATGACAATGCCGGATGCGAGCAGCAGCGACTGCATGGCGAGACCTTCGACGGTTTCAGGGAGGAGCCACAGGCAGATGTCAAGCGTCGACCCGATGAGGAGCGCGTTGGCGATCGTGCCGACACCGAAGCGTTGTCGCAGCGGAAACCAAAGCACCAGAACGATGAACCCGATGATGATCCCAACCGTGCCGAGAGGAATACCGGTTCGTCTCGAGACGCCTTGATGCAGCACATCCCACGGTGCGAGTCCGAGACCCGCGACCACCTGCAACGAGATCCCGACGCCGTAGAGGACAAGGCCAACAACAAGGCGCGGGAGACGCTGAAGGAGTTCAGGCCGTGAGGGAAGGGGAAGCATGAAACCCAAGGTACCGTTGCGGCGGTGGGACTGGTGCCGGGGGCCTGCATGGGCAACTGGGGGACGCCACCGGTCGGCGTGAGAAACCGCGTGATCGGTACCATCTTGACATGCCCGTTGAGATTGACATTGCCAAGGTGGCGAAGCTCGCCCGTATCGCCCTCACCGAGGAGGAACTCGCCGCGTACGGAAGCCAGCTTGAGGACATCCTCGTCCACGCCGAGCGGATCCAGGCGCTTCCCACCGAGGGTGTGACGCCAACGTCGCACCCGCTCCCGCTTGTCAACGGCCTTCGTCCCGATGAGGTCGAGGCGTGTCTCGAGCGGGACGCGGTCCTCTCGCAGGCACCCGACACCGAGGATGGGCAGTTCCGTGTCCCACGGATCCTTGGGTGAAGACGTGACGGATCTCGCGGACCTGACGATTGCTGAGGCGGGTGCTGGGCTGCGCCGCCGCGACTACTCCAGCGTGGATCTCCTTGATGCGGTGACACGCCGGGCGGCGATCACTGAGGCACAACTCCACGCATACCTGACCCTTGATGCAGAAGGCGCCCGTGCAGCCGCTCTGGCAGCGGATGCCGCGTTTGCCGCCGGTGTGGACGCCGGGCCGCTCCAGGGCATCCCCATCGCCATCAAGGACAACCTGTGCACGTTGGGAGTCGCCACGACGGCTGCCTCACAAATGCTTGCGGGCTGGAAACCGCCGTATGACGCAACCGTGGTGGCACGGCTCAAAGCAGCCGGTGCGGTGCTGACCGGAAAGACGAACCTTGACGAGTTCGCGATGGGATCCTCCACGGAGTTTTCGGCGTACGGCGAGACAAGAAACCCGTGGAACCCCGAGCGGGTCGCAGGTGGCTCGTCTGGCGGGTCCGCTGCCACCGTTGCGGTGGGGTCAGCGTTTGGTGCGCTCGGAACCGACACCGGTGGATCGATCCGCCAGCCAGCCGCGCTGTGCGGTGTGGTTGGCATGAAGCCGACGTACGGCCTTGTGTCGCGCTACGGCGCGATCGCCTTTGCCTCCTCCCTCGATCAGGTCGGGCCGTTGGCACGGTCGGTCGCCGATTCGGCGATGATCCTTGACGCCATCGCCGGGTGGGACCGCCACGACGCCACCTCCATGGTTGGGCCGGTCCCCAATGTTTCGGGGTCGCTCGGAAAAGAGATCAAGGGACTCAGGGTGGGGGTCGTCACCGAGTTGATGGGGGAGGGCATCAACCCCGAGGTCAAGGCCGCCGTCGTCAACATGGTGTCAAAGCTCGAAGCAGCCGGTGCCGAGATCGTGGAGATCTCCCTGCCGAGTACCGAGTACGCACTTTCTGCGTACTACCTGATCGCACCCGCTGAAGCTTCCGCCAACCTTGCTCGTTTCGACGGTGTGCGCTACGGACATCGCAGCCAGATCCCCGGAACCTCTGAGGACATGATGGCCCACTCACGCGCCGAAGGGTTTGGTGCCGAGGTCATCCGCAGAATCCTTCTGGGTACTTACGCGTTGTCTGCGGGGTACTACGACGCCTTCTACGGGCAGGCCCAGCGGGTACGCACCCTTCTGCGGAACGAGTTCTCGAAAGCGTATGAAAGCGTCGATGTCCTCGTGTCACCCACGAGTCCGACGACGGCGTTCCGGGTGGGGGAGAAGTCCTCGGACCTTCTCGCCATGTATTTCTCGGACATCTGCACGATCCCGACCAACCTCGCTGGCGATCCTGCGATCTCGGTGCCGATTGGTGTGGACGATGCCGGTCTCCCGATCGGGTTCCAGATCCTGGCCCCAGCCCTCGGCGAGGAGGTCATGTATCAGGTTGCGTCTGCGGTCGAATCCCTGGCGG
>CAZULI010000095.1:0-6843 GCA_964621095.1 uncultured Acidimicrobiaceae bacterium
GTGGGGGACGTGCTGATGCCGATTGTCGCCATTGCGTTTGGCGAGCCGAGTTTCCACAACATCACGTGGACCATCAATGATTCGGTGATCATGATTGGATCGTTCATCACGGCCATCGTGAGTTTCCTGCTGATTGCACTCACGGTGTTCTTCTTCATCGTCAAGCCGTTCAATGCGTTCCGGGCACGGATCACAAAGGACGAGCCCCAGGAGGATGCCGGTCCCACCGAAGTGGAGCTCCTCACCGAGATCCGGGACGCACTCGCCCGCGGCAACTGACACATCATCGAAACGGAAAAGCGTGAGCCTGATGGATGGGTCCGAACCAATCGAACCCATCCATCAGGCTCAGTGTGTTTCTGGTTGTCAGCGGGGTTGCGCCGGCCTAGGAAGCCTTCTCCGGACGGGCGATGAGTGACAGCACCCCGCCGATGGCCGAAACGGCACCGCCAACGGCAAGCAACGTCCAGCCAATACCGAGGTTCACGCTGAACGCCTGGGGAAGTTGATCCTGGGCAAACATTCCCGCAAACGCGTTCGCAAGGGTCTGAGCATCATCACGGGCCGACATCATGGCAACGACGCCGATGGCCAGGACGATGAGACCGAGCACGGCCAGGGCGAGCGCGTTCACCCGTGACAGGGCTTCCTTCGCAGGGGCGATGAAGCAGACCCAGATGATCGCCACCAGCGCGATCACCAAAGCAATGGATGCCCACGCCTTGTCGTTCCAGATACCGGACCAGACCGAGGAGAACTTCGCTGGAATCGCACCCGCCGTCGCCTCGTTGAGGGAGGGCATGAGTGACTCAGCTGCTGAGCTTGCCGACTTCAGGAACAAACCTATGGCGGTCACGATGACCCCAACGAGGCCAACAACTCTTCCGTAATGCACAGATTTCCTTTCGCTGCTTGCCACCAGCGTAGAGACGTTCTCCCAAGGGTTTCAAGGATCATTGAACTGGGCCGCGGCTGACACGGCAGGGTGTCCGCTTCGGATGTCCGTGACCGACCACGGGAACACTCGCACGGTGCGCCACGCGTTCCCCCGGTTTGTCGCGTGATCACGCTGGCGGGTATTGTCCGGCAGGCCACATGCAAGACACCGAAAACGACGTTCCCGGCGACCACACGTCCAGACGCGTCCAGCGACCCGTTGGACGCGTCTGTCATGGAACGGCCGCGCGCCATCACCGATCTGGACTCACGTGACTACGGACAGCCAATCAGACCTAGCGGTCGAACTCAGGGACATTGACAAAGCGTTCTACGGCGTCAAGGCAAACGACGGCATCAACTTCAAGGTCGCTCGTGGACAGGTCCACGCCCTCCTTGGTGAGAACGGTGCGGGGAAATCGACGCTCTGTTCGATCCTCGCCGGGCTCTATCGACCCGACGCTGGCGAGATGCTGCTCAACGGTGTCCCCACCCTCTTCCGAAGCCCCAAGCACGCCCTTGCTTGTGGCGTCGGGATGATCTACCAACACTTCCGTTTGGTCGCGAACCTGACCGTGGCCGAGAACTTCGCTCTCGGCCACCCCGATACCGGGATCCGGCTCGACCACAAGAAGCTCCAGGCGGACGCCGCGCACCTCGGGGATCGGTATGGACTGCCGATCGACCCCTCGGCACGCATCTGGCAGCTCTCGGTCGGGGAGCAACAACGCGTCGAGATCCTCAAACTCCTCTACCGGGATGTGGACATCCTCATCCTCGACGAACCAACCGCCGTGCTGACCCCCCAGGAGAGCAGGCAACTGTTCCGAACCATGCGCCAGATGGCCGATGAGGGACGCTCAATCATCTTTGTGTCGCACAAACTCCAGGAGGTCAAGGAGGTTTCCGACACGGTGACGGTGCTCCGCCATGGCCGCAACGTGGGGGGTGTGGCGACCGCCGACGCCGAGCCGGCTGACCTCGCACACATGATGGTCGGTCGTGATCTCGTCATGCCGACCCGCAGCACCTCCACCGAGACGGGTCCGGTCATGTTGGCGGTTGACGGGCTGCGGGTTGACGGCGACCGTGGGCTTGAAGCCGTTCGGGGAGTCTCTTTTGACGTGCGGGCCGGTGAGATCGTGGGGATCGCCGGTGTCTCGGGGAACGGCCAACGTGAACTCGCCCTCGGAATCACCGGTCTCAGAACCCCCACCGGGGGAAGTGTCTCAATCAATCAGGTCGCCGTCACCAACGCCTCGGTCCTCGACCACATCCACGCCGGGTTGTCCTACGTCCCCCAGAACCGCCTCGGGATGGGACTCGCTCCGGGGATGACCACCGAGGAGAACCTCGCGCTCAAGGCGTTCCGACGACCACCGTACTCACGTGGCAACCGTCTCATCCCGGGGGCGTTCCGCAGCGAAGGGGCGCGCCAGATCGAGGAGTACGACATCCGTGGCGTACGACCCGGTCTCCCCATCAGACTGCTCTCTGGTGGAAACCTTCAGAAGGCCCTGATTGCCAGGGAGGTCGAGATGGAACCGAAGGTGCTCATCCTCGGCTCCCCGACTCGCGGGCTTGATGTCGGGGCGACTCAGGCGGTACGCAACCAGGTCCTTGCCGAGCGGGCACGTGGGGTTGCTGTTCTGCTGATCTCGGAGGATCTCGATGAGTTGCTTGCACTCTCGGACCGCCTCCTGGTGCTGTATGAGGGGGAGATCGTCGGCGAGATGGACGCTGAGGACGCAACGGCGGAACGGTTGGGTCTCCTCATGGCCGGCCATCGAGAGGATGAACGGGCATGACGAACCGTTTCATTGTCGAACCCCGAGGGCTGGTCCCGATCCGACTGCGGATCCTCGTGCCGGTGCTGTCGATCCTCGCAGCGCTCATTGTCGGAGGCTTGTTCCTCATCATCACCGGTGAGGACCCGATCCACGCGTACGCAAAGATGCTCAAAGCCGCCTTTGGATCCGCCAACGGCATCAGCAACACCCTCATCTCGGCGACACCGCTCATCCTCACGGGAGTGGCGGCAGCCCTTGCGTTCAAGATGCTGGTGTGGAACATCGGTGGGGAGGGACAGTTCATCTTCGGGGCCGTGTTCGGGTCGGGGATGGCCATCTGGCTCGGTCCCGGCGCCCCGTCGTGGATTGCGATTCCTGCCGTCATCCTTGCCGGCGGGGTCGGGGGTGCGCTGTGGGCGTCGGTGGCAGCCATCCCACGGGTCCGCCTCGGTACGAACGAGATCATCACCACCCTGATGCTGAACTTCATCGCGCTCAACTTCATGAACTTTCTCATCTTCGGTTCGTCAAGCCCGTGGCGTGACTCCGCGGTGAGCACGTTCCCGTCAGGTCAGCGGATTCCCGACAACGCGATGCTCCCCCGGTTCTTCCAACGGCTCGACATCGGGATCCTGATTGCGATCGGCATCACGATCGGGGCCTGGTGGCTCATGGGCAAGACACGATGGGGGTTCGCTGTTCGGGTTGTGGGTGACTCACCCGATACGGCGAGGTACGCCGGGATCACGGTGTCGCGGAAGATCCTGGCGGTCTTCCTGCTCTCGGGTGCCGCGGCGGGGTTCGCCGGTGCCCTCTACGTTGCGGGACCGGTTGGGGCCCTTGAACCGCGGTCCCTCGACCTCGGACTCGGGTTCACCGGCATCATCGTTGCGGCGCTCGCCGGGTTGCATCTCGTCGCGGTCCTCCCCATTGCGGTCCTGATGGGGGCGTTGAACAACGCGGGACCGTCCCTCCAGTCCATCGGTATCCCATCGGCGACGGTGACCATGCTCCAAGGGGCGATCCTCATCTTTGCTGTTGCCGGCGAGTTCTTCATCAGACACCGCGTGCGCCTTGCCCGCAAGCGACCGGCAGAGCTTCCGGAAGGAACGGAACCGGCATGAACGACTCCCAACTCATCCTCACCCTCGTTGCGGCCGTGGCGCTCGGTACCCCGTTGATCTTTGCAACGATCGGTGAGGTCATCACCGAACGGGCAGGGATCCTGAACCTCGGCGTTCAGGGGATGATGCTGATCGGTGCCGTCACCGGGTTCTGGGCGACGTTCCGGACGGGGAACCTCGTCCTGGGGATCATCGTCGCCATGATGTGTGCCGCAGCCCTGTCGTGTGTCCATGCGTTCATGTCGATCACGCTGCGGGTGAACCAGATCGTCTCGGGTCTCGCGCTCGCGTTGTTCGGGTCAGGGCTTTCGAGCTTCCTTGGCCGTGCCGGGGCGGAACCCTTGGTCGGTCATCCGTCCCGGGCCCAGTTCGGACACGTTTTCAACGGAAGCATCACCGATCTCCCCGTGATCGGCCCCCTCCTGTTCGGCCATGACGCGCTCGTCTACCTGTCGTGGCTCGTGGCGGGCGCAGCGAGCTACTACCTGTTTCGGACACGGATGGGGTTGTCGCTTCGCGCCGTTGGGGAGGACCCGGCGTCTGCCGAGGCGGCCGGGATCGACGTGGCGACGGTTCGGTACGTGCACGTCCTCATCGGAGGAGCCCTCGCAGGACTCGGCGGCGCGTATTTCTCGTTGTCGCTGACCCCGACGTGGCAGGATGATCCCATCGGTGCCGCGGGATGGATCGCTATTGCGCTGGTCATCCTCGCCAGTTGGCGCCCGTGGCGGGCCGTGTTCGCTGCGTATCTGTTCGGTGCCGCCGAGCGGGTTCAGTTCACGCTCCAGACCCTTGGTGATCCGTGGAGCAACATCCCGTCGACCCTCCTGGCGATGCTGCCGTTCATCCTCGCGATCATTGCGATGATCGTTCTCACGAGCGGGAAACACGCACGCCTCCTGGGGGCACCTGCCGCCTTGGGCACCCCGTACCACCGGGAACAACGCTGACCAGGACGATCACCTGACCCGCGCTCCCGTGGTCCTCAGCAGCGAGTGGACAAGGTCAGAGCGGGGGGAGGTGATCCGCCACCAGGAACCCTATCTGGTCGAACCGTTGGATCCAGACGCGACCGTGACCGGGCGTCTCGGGTGGATCAAGATGGAACACGGCGTGATGAGCAAGTTCGTGCGCCAGCGTCATCGCCGTGGTTGATCGGCCAAGACGGATGGCTCCGTTGACGGGGAGAGGACCCCACCCGTTGGCTTCATGGGACGCCACGGTCGACTCCCCGAGAAGCTTCACCCACGACGATCGAGGACGCTCACACGCCCCGGTGTACGGCGACCGCCGGGCATGAAACTTCAGTCTCGGAACGGGGATTCCGAAGTCCTGGCACACCACGGAAACGATGAGGAAGACACTGGAGACTCCAAGCCCGACACGGTCAAGATCGAGAAGAAACCCCGGATCCTTCGAGAACTCGGCGACACGGCCGGCGTGACGCCGCTTGGGTCCGGGTTCGATGATGGTCGCTGCGACCCATGGAGTTGTGGAGACGTGTTGCACCATGGGGAGACGGTATCGCACCCGTATGACAAAACTGGACCCATCACTGCCTGACATCCCCGAAAGGATTGCCAAGCACAGGATCCTGTCAGACTCAGGAAGTCACAGAGAGGGATGGCGTGGACAGTCGCAAAGGGTTCTGGTACGGGTTCTTTGCGAACGTCATCTGGGGGATGACCCCGCTGTACTGGACGATGGTCGACGACGTCTCTTCAACAGTGCTCCTCGTTCATCGAACGCTCTGGAGCATCCCCTTCCTGTTCTCGGTCATCGCCATCCAACGCCGGTTCACTGAGTTCCGTCGTGCGTTCCGCTCGGTGCGCGTCATCGTGGTCACCGCCGTTGCCGCGGTCCTCCTCATCACGAACTGGGGGGTCTGGTTGTGGGCCATCACCAATGAACGGATCGTTGAGGCGTCCCTTGGCTACTTCATCACGCCACTCATATCGGTCGCACTGGGCGTCATCATCTTGCGGGAGCGTCTGAGACGGTTGCAGTGGGTGTCGATCAGCATCGCAACGGTTGGTGTTGTCGGGCTGACAATCGCCATGGGAACTCCGCCGTGGATCGCCCTCATCATCGGCCTCTCCTTCGGCGTCTACGGGTTGGTGAAAAATCGACCCGAGATTGCCGCACCCGTGATCTCCCTTGCCGGGGAACTCATGATCATGGCGGGCCCGACCATGATCTTTCTCCTGTTCTTCATGCGGCCCGTGGGTGGCGGGTTCGGTACGAGTGTCGGGTTGAGTCTCTTCCTGATGGGGACCTCGGTCGTCACCGTTGTTCCGCTCCTGATGTTCGGCGTCGCCGCCAAAGGATTACCGCTCACCACGTTGGGGCTTCTCCAGTACATCACCCCCACGCTTCAGCTCCTCCTCGGCGTGTGGATCTACGGCGAACCCTTGGACATGGATCGGTTGGTCTGGTTCGTGGTCGTCTGGATCGCCCTGGCGATCTACACCTACGACAGCCTCACCGCCCCACGACATGACCGAGCCGCGTCGGCCGTCACCCACCCGAACTAGGCAGTCGCTCAGACCGAGGTGCTGGGCTTCCTGATCTTGCGGATTCCGGCAACGGTTGCTTGCTGGATCGTCTCGAGTTGCTCCTGCCCGACACGCCCCACGAGCTTGGACGCCACGAACTCCCGGATCTCGTCGTCACTCATCGCCGCAAGCCGTTTCCTCGCCAGGAACGAGGCGACGACGCCTGCAACGACAGCGACGACCAGCGCGGCCAACAGCATCTTGAAAAGTGTCTTCACGACTTCTCCTGGGGTCAGGCCGTCAGCGGGGACCGCCGCCGATCAACGGTTCGTGGTGAGCCAGGTGATGAACTCCGAGAGGGTGTGGAGCGCCGAAGGATCCTCAACCGTCTCTGAGTACTGAGCCGCTGCAGCGTCAAGGTCTGCGTGGGACCACGGACCAAACGACGCTCCGTGCCCTCCCTTGGCAAGAAACGCAACCAGCTCCTCGACGGTGAAA
>CAZULI010000096.1:0-6809 GCA_964621095.1 uncultured Acidimicrobiaceae bacterium
CCCACATCGACGATCTGGTCGGGGAGTGAACCAACGACGTTGCCCCCCGAGCCTGCGGCCATGTCGATGATGACTGCTCCGGGGGACATCTGCTTGACCATGTCGGCATCGATGAGAATCGGTGCCTTCCGGCCGGGGACCTGTGCAGTGGTGATGATCAGGTCGGCCTCGGCAACGGCGCTTGCAAGCACGCTTCGCTGGGCGGCAGCGGTCTCCTCGTCGACGGCCCGTGCGTACCCGCCTTCGTCCATCTGTTGGGTCGGAGCATCGATGAACTTTGCCCCAAGACTCTCGACCTGCTCCCGCGTTTCGGGACGGATGTCGTACGCCGTCACGATCGCGCCAAGCCGTTTTGCGGTTGCGATCGCCTGGAGGCCTGCGACCCCGACACCGAGGATGAGCACCCGGGACGGTGGGACCGTACCTGCGGCCGTGACGAGCATGGGCATGAATCTCGGGATGGCGGTGGCCCCGAGGAGCGCGGCCGCGTACCCTGCTGCGGTTGCCTGGGAGGAGAGGGCGTCCATGGATTGGGCGAGGGTGGTGCGGGGGATGAGCTCCATCGCGATCGGGGTGACGCCACGGGCGTGCAACGCCGTGAGGGTGGCTTCGTTGGCGGCGGGATCCAGCAGACCGATCACCACCGACCCATCCGAGAGAAGGTCGGCGTCCTTGCCAGTGTCCCCATCCCGGAGCGGTCCCACGGTTGCGAGGATGTCGATCGGCTCGGCATCCTTGAGACTTGCGACGACGGTCGCGCCAGCTTCAACGTACGCATCATCGGAGAACCCTGCGTGCCGTCCTGCACCCGATTCGATGGAGACGGTTGCCCTGAGTTCGATCAATGCAGTCACACTCTGTGGTGTGGCGGCAACCCTGCCCTCATGTGCTTGATGTTCAGAGCGGATTGCTACGTGCATCGTGGTGAAGGTAGCGCTGTCGGTTTTGTTGTGGGTAATCCGCCCTGACGCTGGTTCGTGTGCGGAGGCACGGGGTCACGCCTCGTACGTTCCTGACGTCACGTCACCGCCATGCCCTGTCCAGTCGGTGTGGAACCACTCGCCGCGGCTGCGGTCGATGCGCTCAAAGGTGTGGGCGCCGAAGTAGTCCCGCTGGGCCTGGATCAGGTTTGCCGGAAGCCGCGACGCCCGGTAGGCGTCAAAGAACGACAGTGCGGAGCTGTACGCCGGAACCGGGATCCCACTCATCGCGGCACGGGCAACCGTCCGTCGCCACCCGGGAAGTGTTGAGGTGATCTCGGACGCAAAGTACTCGTCAAGGAGGAGGTTCTCGAGGTGAGGGTTCGATCGGTACGCTGCGGTGATGTCACCGAGGAACTGGGACCGGATGATGCACCCGGCCCGCCAGAGCCCCGCGATGACGTCTGGCTGGAGATCCCAACCATACTGCTCACTCGCCGCCCGAAACAGCATGAACCCCTGAGCGTACGACACGATCTTTGATCCGTACAAGGCGTCTCGGATGTCGTCGATCACCTGGGCGGGGTCATCCTCGATGGCGGTGATGTCGCCACCGAGCACCTCACTCGCAGTTTGACGCTCGTCGTGGAGAGCCGACACGAGCCGGGCGTGGACGGACTCACCGACGAGTGAGACCGGTACGCCCTCCTCCATGGATGCGATGACCGTCCATTTCCCCGTCCCCTTCTGGCTGGCAGCATCGAGGATGAGGTCGACGGTTGGCACCCCGTCAGTGGTGTGACCGAGGTTGTCGGCAGTGATCTCGATCAGGTACGAGTCGAGTCTCCCTTGGTTCCATGCGCTGAAATGCGGCTGGATCTCGGGAGCAGACATCCCGAGGCCCCGTGACATCAGGTCGTACGCCTCGGCGATCACCTGCATGTCCCCGTACTCGATGCCGTTGTGCACCATCTTGACGTAGTGGCCTGCCCCGCCCTTGCCGACCCAGTCGGCGCACGGTTCGCCGTTGTACTGAGCTGCGATCGCCGTGATGATCGGTTTGACGATTGGCCACGCTGCTGGATCGCCCCCCGGCATGATGGATGGTCCGTGACGCGCCCCCTCCTCGCCTCCGGAGATCCCTGCTCCGATGAAATGGAGACCCTGGCTGGTCAGTTCGTTCCAGCGGCGTTCGGTGTCGTGGTAGAGGGAGTTTCCCCCGTCGATGATGACGTCGCCGGGGTCGAGGAGTTCACGGAGTGCCTCGATCTGGGCATCCACCGGTGCGCCGGCCTTGATCATCAGCAGAACACGTCGCGGTTTCTTGAGCAGGGAGACAAACGCGGGGATGTCCGGCGCACCGTGGATCTCGCGACCCGCGGCCGACCCTGCGAGGAACTCCTCCATGGTGGAGGTCGTCCGGTTGAACACGGCAACGGCGAACCCGTGATCAGACAGGTTCAGGACGAGGTTCTGTCCCATCACGGCGAGCCCGATGACGCCGATGTCTGCAACTGGGTCGGTCATGGCAACTCCTCATGGAAGATCTTCGATGCGCCACGAGACAGCACGTGTTGGTTGACGCTCACACGGCAGCAGCGACCGCTGCGCCCATCTCGGAGGTGGAGACGGTGGGACCGTCACCGGCAAGGTCGGGGGTCCGCATACCGGCAGCGAGTACCTGGTCGACGGCGTTCTCGATCGCGTCTGCCTCGTCGTGGAGTCCAAGGGAGTGTCGCAACGCCATCCCCGTCGCGAGGATCGTGGCAAGCGGGTTGGCGATGCCCTTTCCCGCAATGTCGGGCGCGGATCCGTGGATCGGTTCGAACAGTCCTGGCCCGGACGACCCCAAGGACGCCGACGGCAGGAGGCCGAGGGATCCTGGGAGCATCGATGCCTCATCCGTGAGAATGTCCCCGAAGAGGTTCCCGGTGACGACCACGTCGAAGTCTTTTGCACGGGACAGAAGATGCATCGCCATGGCGTCGACCAACACCGTCTCGAACTCGATGTCAGGGAACTCCTCTGACATGACCCGGCTCGCTGTCGAGCGCCAGAGGCGGGACACGGCGAGGACGTTCGCCTTGTCGACCGAGGTGACCTTTCCGCGTCGTGCCCTGGCGGCGACACCGGCCATGCGAACGATGCGTTCGATCTCGTACTCGGAGTACGTCATGGCGTCCGAGACGGTCTTGCCGTCGTCAGAGGTGGTGGACTCCCCGAAGTAGATGCCACCGGTCAGCTCCCGGAAGAACAGGATGTCGACACCCTCGATGAGCTCCCGCTTGAGCGGGGAGGCGTCAAGGAGGGACGGCTGGGTCCGCACGGGGCGCAGGTTCGCAAACAGGTCCAACTCCTTGCGGATCCCGAGCAGCCCCACCTCCGGGCGTGTCTTGGCCGTGGGGTCATCCCACTTGGGGCCTCCGACGGATCCCAGAATGATGGCGTCGGACGCTTTTGCAGCGGTGATTGTCGCACTCGGCAACGGATCACCCGTCTCATCGATGGCGATGCCACCAATGAGCTGGGTGTCGTACGTGAACGCATGGCCGAACTTCGCTGCGACCGCGTCAAGCACCAACCGTGCCTCCGCGACGATCTCGGGACCGATGCCGTCACCAGGCAGCAGCGTGAAGTGTGCGTTCACGTGGTTCTGCTCCCGTCAGTGGGCGCTTTGGGGCGCACGATCGAACGCGGCCTTGTTCAGTGCCGACACCATCGCCCGCACCGATCCCTCGACCACATCGGTCGAGACACCCTGACCCGAGTACGTCTTGGCACCGACCTGGATGATGACGTTCACTTTCGCCACCGCATCAGCACCGGCCGTCACGGGTGAGACCCGGTAGTCAGCGAGGGTTGCAGCGATCCCGTACGCATCCTGGAGAGCGACGAACGCAGCGTTCACCATGCCGTCACCTTTGGCGGACGAGGTGATCTCCTCCCCCTCGCGGCTGAGCACCACGGTTGCCACCGGCGGTTCGTGGGAGCTTCCCGTGACACTGAGCGACACGAGTCTCATCTCGCTCAACTCGGTCCGTGACTCCTCAGAGACGATGGCGAGAAGGGCTTCCTCGGAGATCTCACCCTTGCGGTCGGCAAGTTCCTTGAACCGATCGAACGAGTGCTGGAAGTCATCCTCGCTCAGATGCACCCCGAGCTTCGACAGGGCATCGCCGAACGCCGCACGCCCGGAGTGCTTGCCGAGGACGAGGGTCGACTTCTGGCCGACCGCCGCCGGGTCCATGATCTCGTACGTCTCACGGTTGCGCAGCACACCGTGCTGGTGGATGCCGGCCTCATGGGCGAACGCGTTCCGTCCGACCACGGCCTTGTTGTACTGCACCGGGTACCCCGTCAGGGCTGACACGAGCCGGGACGTCTCGAAGATCTCGGTCGTATTGGCCTTGATCTCGACACCGAAGTGATCCTGCCTCGTGGTGAGCGCCATGATGATCTCCTCGGTGGAGGTGTTGCCCGCACGTTCACCGATGCCGTTGACGGCGCACTCGATCTGTCGGGCACCGGCATGGATGGCAGCCAGGGAGTTGGCAACGGCCAGACCAAGGTCGTTGTGGCAGTGGGTGGAGATGATGATGTCCTCGTTGCCGTTACGCACCTCGGCGAAGACTCGTCGCACCAACGCAGCAAACTCCTCGGGTACCGCAAACCCGACCGTGTCGGGAATGTTGATGGTGGTCGCACCACACTCCACCGCCAGGCGGCACACCTCGATGACAAAGTCGGGGTCCGACCGGGTCGCGTCCTGGGGGGAGAACTCGACGTTGTCGACGTACCCCTTGGCCCGGGTCACGCCCTCCCTGATCGAGTCCACCACCTGGGCGGGGGACATCCTCAGCATCTGCTCCATGTGGATGGGGGAGGTTGACTGGAAGACGTGAATCCGTGCGTTCTCGGCACCCTTGAGTGCGTCAGCAGCCTGATCGATGTCATCGGGATGCGTTCGGGCAAGGGACGCGATCACCGGTCCCTCGACCTCGTTGGCGATCCGGGAGACCGATTCGAAGTCCCCGGGGCTCGACGCCGCAAACCCGGCTTCGATGATGTCCACGTTGAGGCGGGCCAGCTGGGTGGCGATGGCGACCTTGTCATCGGGGGAGAGGGCGATCCCTGGGGCTTGTTCGCCGTCCCGCAGCGTGGTGTCCAGGATGATGAGTTGGTCAGACATGGCCGACGGCCTCCTTCGTGGGTTGCGGTATCTGACAGGTTGCGGTGGTGGGGTGCAAACCGCACGCAGTGATCCTTCGCGTCATACGTCGTCCTCGGGTCTCTTGGCGACCATGAACGTCATCATGTCACGCAGTTTGCGTCCGGTGATCTCGACGGGGTGGGTGGCAATGGCGGAGCGAGCTGCAGCAAGCCGGGGGGCGCCATTGGCGTACTCTGCCATCCATTCCTTGGCGAACTCGCCGGATTGGATCTCGCCGAGGATGGCCCGCATCGTCTCGCGGGTTGCATCGGTGACGATCCGCGGGCCACGGGAGATGTCACCGTACTCAGCAGTATCGGACACGGAGTGGCGCATCCACTCGATGCCACCCTCCCAGAGCAGATCAACGATCAGCTTGAGTTCGTGGAGCACCTCGAAGTACGCCATCTCGGGGTCGTACCCGCCTTCGGTGAGGGTTTCGAACGCGGCTTGGATCAGCGAGTCGACCCCGCCACAGAGGATCACCTGCTCGCCGAAGAGGTCCGTTTCGGTCTCCTCGGTGAACGTGGTCTCGATCACCCCGCCGCGGGTGCCACCGATGCCATGGGCGTAGGAGAGACCAAGGGCGAGGGCATCACCCGTGGCGTCCTGATGGACCGCCACGAGGGTGGGCACCCCCGATCCTTCGACGAACTGGCGACGGACGAGGTGGCCAGGGCCCTTGGGGGCGACCATCACGACATCGACGTCGGGCGGAGGGGTGATGAACCCGAAATGGATTGAGAACCCGTGGGCCACGAACAGTGCGTCACCGCTGTTGAGTCGGGGGGCGATGACCGACTGGTACACCTCGGGCTGGACCTGGTCCGGGACGAGCATCATGATGACGTCGGCCCATTCGGCTGCCGCTTCCGGGTCGACGACCTTGAGACCGGCGTCCGATGCGGCACGGACCCTCTTGGACCCCTCCCGGAGGCCGACGACGACGTCCACCCCGGAGTCCTTGAGGTTGAGGGCGTGGGCGTGGCCCTGGCTCCCAAACCCGATGACCGCGACCTTCCTCCGTGTGATGAGGCCCGGGTCGGCATCCGCTTCGTAATACATCTTCGCCATCAGTACTCCCTAGGCCGTTCGTTTCTGTTTCTTGGTCGTGGACTTCGAGTCCTTGGAGAGCGCAATGCGGCCCGATTTCACAAGACTCTGGATCCCGTACGTCTTCATCATTTCGTGGAAATCCGCAAGCCGTGCCGGTTCACCGACCACCTCGAACGTGACGGTGCTTGCGCCGACATCCACCGCCTTGGCTTCAAAGATGTTGGCTGCGTCAAGGATCTCGGAACGACGCTTGGGGTCAGCGTTGACCCGCAACAACATGATCTCGCGTTCGACGGCTTCTCCGTGCTTGTGCTCGGTGACCTTGAGGGTGTGGACCAGCTTGTGGAGCTGTTTGACGATCTGTTCCATGTCGGGCCCATCGACCACGACCGTCATGCGTGACCGGGTGGGGTCCTCCGTCGGGCCGACGGTCAGCGAGTGGATGTTGAACCCGCGCCGGGCAAACATCGACGAGATCCGTGCAAGAACCCCTGGTTTGTTCTCAACGGTTACGGAGATGACGTGATGCAGTTCGTGTTCGCTCATGCCGATCTCCTCACTTGACGTCCGCTGGGCTCATCATGATCACGTCGTTGCTTCCACCGGCCATGATCATCGGGAAG
>CAZULI010000097.1:0-6774 GCA_964621095.1 uncultured Acidimicrobiaceae bacterium
CTCCCACCAAGGGCTGATCTCTCCGCATCCATCCAGGAAGCGATCGTCGACGTCCTCGTGGAAAAGACGTTCAACGCCGTGGAAGCCACGGGGGTGGAGATCGTCGGGGCCGGGGGCGGCGTCCTTGCGAACCGTCGGCTCCGTGAGCGACTCAAGGAGGAGGCCGATCGTCGGGGCATCGGTCTCTTTGTCCCCGAGACCCTCCTGTGCACCGACAATGGGGCGATGATCGCCAGCGTCGGGGTTCATCGGCTCCACAAAGGAGTTGCACCGGACCCCCTGACACTCGATGTCGACCCGGGTCTTGGGCTTGGATCGTGAACGGTGGTATCCGTCTTGGCACCATCCGTGGAATCGAGCTGATCGCAGACGCATCGGCGTCCGTCCTGGCGCTGGTGTTTGGGGCAGCGGTCATGGTCGATCTCTCCTCCCGACACCTCGTCTCCTCCCGCAACGAAGCGGTGGTGCACGGGGTCGTTGCTGGCGTCGCGATGATCGGCTGTGTCTTTGCGCATGAGGCTGCACACGCGTTCGTTGCACGGGTGAAAGGCCAGCGGGTCTTCAGCATTCGGGTGATGATCTTCGGCGGGTACTCCATGATCGAGGGTGAACCGGAACCGATGACCGAGTTCCAGGTGGCGGCCGCCGGTCCAGCAGCATCGATCCTGTTCGGCTTCCTCTTCTGGATGCTGCAGATCGCCAGCCCATGGGACGGAGTGGCGGCGACGATGCGTGCGCTTGCGCTCGGGAATCTCGCCATTGGGGTGTTCAACCTGTTCCCCGGGTTCCCTCTCGATGGCGGGCGTGTGCTGCGGGGCCTCGCGGCAGAGCGGTTGAGGAACCCCGTTGCTGCCACCCGACTGGTTGCCCGAGTGGGTCGGTACACCGGTTGGGCGGTCCTGATCGTTGGGTGTGGGTTGGTCGTGGTCCAGGAGCCGTTCGGGTTCTTCTTCATCCTGGCGGGCTGGTTTCTTGCCGTGGCGGCTGACGAGACCGGCAGGCGGGAGGAACTCGCGGTCAGCTACCGGGGCCAGACGGCCCGATCCGTGATGCGCCACGTCACCACGACGGTTCCGGGATCGATGTGGGTCGGGACCATGGTGGACACCCACCCCATGGGGTACGACATGCACACCGAGCTCGTGGAGATCGATGGTCGTGTGGTCGGTGTGATCGGCCATGACGAACTCGACGCCACCCCACCGGCGCGGTTCGGCTCGACCCGCGTGGAACGTGCCATGACACGCATCGGTCCCCATGACGTTGTGGAGGCCGATCAGCCGCTTCCGCTGTTGATTCTGCACCGCCATGACGTGACCCGTCGTCTCGTCGTCGTGGAGGACGACACCGTCGTCGGGGTCATTGAACCCGGAACGTTCTGACGCTGCCCGAGACACCACGCTGACAACGACGGGCGGGTATTCCTTCCTTGGTACCAGCGGAGGCGGAACCTCATACCCGTTTAGCACTCGTTCCGGGGGAGTGCTAGTATTGGCAGTCACAAGCACCGACTGCTAACGCAACGCTAAGGAGAGAGTCGGATGAAACTGACACCTTTGGGCGATCGAATTGTCGTGAAGCCCCGAGATGAGGATGAGGTACGCACATCAGGCGGCCTCGTGATCCCTGACACCGCAAAGGAGCGCCCCCAGCTGGGAGAAGTCCTTGCCGTTGGTCCGGGTGAGTACAAGGACGGGGCTCGCATCCCCGTGGACGTCAATGTCGGCGATGTTGTCTTCTACTCGAAGTACGGCGGCACCGAGGTGAAGCACGATGGTGAGGATCTTCTGATCCTTTCAAGTCGCGACGTGCTCGCGGTTCTGGCCTAGGAGGACCACATGGCTGCAAAAGAGATTCGTTTTGATGACGCCGCCCGGAGAAGTCTCCAGGAAGGTGTCGACAAGCTCGCAAACACCGTCAAGGTCACGCTCGGTCCCAAGGGCCGCAACGTTGTCCTTGAGAAGAAGTGGGGTGCTCCGACGATCACCAACGATGGTGTGACCATCGCCAAGGAGATCGAGCTGGATGACCCGTATGAGAACATGGGCGCCCAGCTCGCCAAGGAAGTCGCCAACAAGACCAACGATGTGGCCGGTGACGGAACCACGACGGCAACGGTCCTCGCACAGGCGATGGTGACCGACGGCCTCCGCATGGTTGCTGCTGGTGCAAACCCCATCGAGATGCGTCGTGGCATCGAGGAGGCGGTCAACGCCGTCGTCGAGGCCATCGCAAAGCTTGCCACCAAGGTGAGCTCCGACGACCGCGACGACATCGCCTACGTCGCCGCCAACTCGGCAGCGGACAAGGAGATCGGCGACAGCATCGCGGACGCGATGCGCAAAGTCGGCAACGAGGGTGTCATCACCGTCGAGGACAGCCAGACGTTCGGTGTTGATCTGGAGTTCACCGAGGGGATGCAGTTCGACAAGGGGTACATCTCCCCATACTTCATCACCGATGCTGATCGCCAGGAAGCGGTGCTTGAGGATCCGTACATCCTCGTTGCAAACCAGAAGGTTGGCTCGGTCCAGGATCTCGTTCCTGTGCTCGAAAAGGTCATGCAGACCAGCAAGCCGATCCTGATCATCGCCGAGGATGTCGAGGGTGAGGCGCTTGCCACACTCGTCGTCAACAAGATCCGCGGCACGTTCAACTCGGTTGCGGTCAAGGCCCCCGGCTTTGGGGAGCGCCGCAAGGCTCAGTTGCAGGACATCGCGATCCTCACCGGCGCAACGGTCATCTCTGAGGAGGTTGGCCTCAAGCTCGACGGAACGACGATCGACATGCTCGGTACCGCACGCAAGGTGGTGGTCACCAAGGATGACACCACGATCGTTGAGGGTGCAGGGAGCACGGCAGATGTCGAGGCACGCGTGAAGCAGATCCGCAAGGAGATCGAGAACACCGACTCTGACTGGGACCGTGAGAAGCTCTCCGAGCGTCTCGCCAAGCTCAGCGGCGGCGTTGCGGTCATCAAGGTTGGTGCCGCGACCGAGGTTGAGCTCAAGGAGAAGAAGCACCGCATCGAGGACGCCATTCAGGCGACCCGTGCCGCCGTTGAGGAGGGGATTGTCGCCGGCGGTGGTGTTGCGTTGCTCCGGAGCCAGGAAGCAGTCGACAAGCTTCGCGGCAAGTCCGATGACTGGAAGGCTGGACGCAACATCGTGCGACGGGCACTTGAGGCCCCGATTCGTCAGATCGCCGCGAACGCCGGCTATGAAGGCGGTGTCGTGGTCGACAAGGTGCTGAACGAGCACCAGGGCAGCGTCGGGTTCAACGCCCAGACGGGGCAGTACGAGGATCTCCTCCAGGCAGGCATCATTGATCCGGCCAAGGTGACTCGTTCCACCCTCCAGAACGCTGCATCGATCGCAGCATTGGTGGTCACCACCGAGGCTCTGGTCGCTGAGAAGAAGGAAGACGCCCCGCCCATGCCGGGTGGCGGTCATGACCACGGTGGAGGCATGGACTTCTAGTCCATTCGCCATCGAGAACGAGGAAGGGGAGGTCCATGAGGACCTCCCCTTCTTGTTGTTCTCTGTGCGGTGGGGTCACGCAGGGGTGTCATCGACCGATCGGCCCGCCAACCGGGAACGCCATTCCGAGTTGAGCATCGACCAGCTCGAGTGATCAAGCCATCGGGACCCAACCCTCACCTCGTCACGGAGGACGCCTTCGTAGGTGAACCCGAGCTTCTCGGCCATTCTCTCGGACCCGACGTTCCCCACGGCGATCCGCAGGATGACTTTGTGGAGTCCCAGTTCCTCGAATCCGACGGCCACCGCCACGGCCGCTGCTTCGGTCCCGTACCCGTGACCCGTTTCGTCCGAACGGATCCAGTACCCGACCTCGCCAATCTCGTTCTGGTGCGACGTGGGCCAGATCGAGACATTGCCCAGATGACGCTCAAGGTCCGTCAGGGACCGAACGGTGAAGTCGTACGCCCGCTGTTCTGACCACGCTCCGACGGACTCGCGGATGAAGCGTTGGGCGAACCCTCGGTCGTACCCGTCGATCCATGGGAGCCACGGTTTCAGTTCACCCACCGACACGGAGACCGCTTCGTGCAGGGTCCCCACATCCCGACGACGGAACGGCCGCAACATGAGGCGCTTCGTGTACCGGGGATGGGGATGCACGTGGTTTGCCATGCAATGGAGCCTATCGGGATATGCTCCGCTGAATGGACAAATGGTCGCCGTATCGAAGCATTCCAGCCGTCATCGACCCCCCAGGATCGGAGACGGCGGTGCTTGTTGCGCTCTATGAGGACCAGGACGACGACATCCGCATCATCCTCACCAAGCGGCCAGACGACATGTCGACCCATCCGGGGGACGTCGTGTTCCCCGGTGGTCACCGTGAGGGGACTGAGGGTCCCGTCTCAACAGCGACCAGGGAGGCGTGGGAGGAGATCGGTCTCCCACCGGAGAACATCCTCGAGATCTTTGGCGGCCTCGAACCCGTGACGACCCGCAACGTGAACAAACCGATTGTGCCCGTCGTTGTCCGCATCGATCGGCCGCAACTCCTCGTCCCCAACCCGCAGGAAGTCGACGCCATCATCGAACCAACGATCACCGAGTTGCTCGATGAGGACGCATGGACCCAGCGACCCTGGTTCGGACACTTGTTGTGGTTCTATGAGTTCGAGGAGGGTCTCTTGTGGGGGGCGACCGCGTTCATGATGAGGAATCTCCTTGAGATCGTTCGCACCAACGGGTCCTCCTGACCCCGTTCCCTCCACGAGGATGCAACCATGACAAACACCCCGGATGATCGACCCCAGATGCCAGAGCACATGACCTCTGATGAGTTCCGCCGCAACGGCTACGCGTTGATCGATTGGGTGGCCGACTACCTCGAAACCGCAGGGGATCATCCGGTGTTCTCCCAGGTGAAACCGGGTGAGATCGCTTCCATGATCCCCGACACGGCACCCGAGGACGGTGAACCATTTGGGAGGCTGCTTGACGATCTCGATGACGTCGTGATGCCCGGGATCACCCACTGGCAGTCACCGAACTGGTACGCGTACTTCCCCGCAAACACGTCACCGCCCTCGATCCTTGCCGAGTTGGCGTCGGCAGGGCTCGGCGTCCAGGGGATGCTGTGGTCCACCTCCCCTGCGGTCACCGAGATCGAGTCGAAGGTGCTTGATTGGCTGGTTGACATGATGGATCTCCCCCAGTCCTGGAAATCGGCCGGACCGGGCGGGGGCGTGATCCAGATGAGCGCGTCCGACGCGACCCACGCCGTTCTCGTGGTCGCACGGCACCAGAACCGGGAGCGTGGACACGCACAAGACATGGTGGTGTACGCATCAAACCAGGCACACTCCTCCGTGGTGAAAGGGTGTACGGTTGCAGGGATCGGTCACGTGCGCGAGATCGCCGTCGACGATGTCTGGGCGATGCGCCCCGACGCACTTCGGGACGCCATCGAGGCGGACCTTGCTGCTGGGTTGGTACCCATTGCGGTGGTGTCCGCGGTCGGGACGACGGGGACCACAGCGGTTGATCCCGTCGCAGCGATCGAGGACATCGCCACTGAGTACGGCTTGTGGCATCACGTCGATGCGGCGTACGCAGGCAACGCGATGGTGTGCGAGGAGTTCCGGCATCATCTCACGGGGGTTGGTGGGGTTGACAGCTACGCGTTCAACCCGCACAAGTGGATGATGGTGAACTTCGATTGCAACGTCCTGTGGGTCGCCGACCGCACCCCGTTGATCGAGACCCTCAGCATCCTGCCACCGTATCTCGTGAACAAGGCAACCGAGTCAGGGTCGGTGATTGACTACCGGGACTGGCAGGTGCCGCTCGGTCGGAGGTTTCGGGCGCTCAAGCTGTGGTGGGTCATCCGCAGTTACGGGGCGTCGGGGATCCGCAGCCTGATTCGCAACCATGTTGCCCTGGCCGATGTGCTTGCCGAACGAATCGAGCAGGATGAACGGTTCGACCTGTTCGCCCCCCACCCCTTCGGGTTGGTGTGTTTCACGCACCGCAACGGCAACGAAGCGACCTCGGCCCTCGCTGAGGCACTCAACGACTCCGGCCGGGTCGCGGTGACCCCGTCGACCCTTGAGGGCACCACGTTCATCCGCATCTCGGTCGGACAGACGTGGACGACCATCGACCACATCGACGCCCTCTGGGGCCTGATCGACGAACTGGCGTCATAGCCGGCAGTCCTCTGCCGGTGTGGTCACTGGGTGCCACATGGTGGACCGCACGGGTGGTGTTGGCTGCTACGCCGATGCTGCTCGTTCTTCATGCCGGACGAGCCCCAACAAGAGGCCGTCGGACAGGGCGGTCCAGGACGCATCAATGATGTTCTGGTGGACCCCAACGCTTCCCCACGTTGACCACGTGTCGGTGTGCTCGGTGATGACCCGCACCCGGGCGCTCGTGCCATCGGAGCTGTCGAGATCTCGCACCCGGTAATCCGTCAGCTTGATCGAGTCGACATGGGGGTACCGAAGGACCAGAGCCGCCCGAAGAGCACGGTCAAGGGCTGACACCGGGCCGTCCCCTTCACGGGTCGAGACGATGCGCTCGCCATCAACCACCACCTTGACGGTTGCCTCGGCGACGACCCCACCATCCCGGTGCTCAACGAAGACACGGTACGACTCGACGTTGAAGAAGTTCTGGTCCCACCCGGATGCCTCCCGTGCGAGCAGCTCGAACGATCCTTCGGCTGATTCGTAGGTGTATCCGTGATGCTCACGTTCTTTGATCCGGTCGATGACCTCTTGTGCCTGGGAAG